>JAIMBU010000034.1 GCA_023511325.1 Gorillibacterium sp. | reverse complement strand
GCCCCGAACAACAACGCCCCTACGATAATTCCCGAGATAAATTTTTTCATGATTACACCTCACGATTGGATATTTTCTCCATTATCCTTTATATCGGGAGTTACCACAATCATTATTAGTTTTGTGTGTGGCTATGAGCAGGAACACCGGACCACGTAACGTAACCGCCTCCGAACAGTGCTAATTGCGTGCCGGGTGCTATGCCTCCGTTGATTGCAGTTTGCGTTCCTGTCTGTATGCCAAAAGTTGCCTTGCCATCAAGTGCAGAGATAAGTCCAAGGACATGACGCATCTGAAAACCAAGTACATTATTAACGTAGGTGAAGTCGATGGAATCTGCAAGCATACTGATTTGATGGCCAATTGCCGAAAGCTGAAGAAGACCTAAAGCAGCTACAGATAGTGATGAGTCTGCACTAGTCACCCAACCGCTAATCGCACCGCTCGGACCACGCCATTCAATTGCACTTGTCCCATAGGTAGAACTCGTCAGCGTGGAGATGCGGATGTTCCCACTTGCATCATACGTACGCCACCCATCTACACTAACTTCGAAGCGCTGCCCAAAAGATGATGTACGGATTAAAGCTCCTGTTATGACACCACCATTTATGGATGAGCCATTAACATTGGTTCCGTTAACCTGCCCTCCAGTAATGATAGATGACGTGATTTCTCCACTTATATCGACGCCTGCGCCTTTCATATGTCCGGCCATATTTACACTAAATGGAGCAGAGGCAAAGAGAGCATTACCAAGATAGATCCCATTCGAATCTGACTTAAACACATTGTTCCCTGAACCTATTTCAATGGTGATGAAGTTCCCTAACTTGCCTATGACCTTCTCTGCTACAATTCCTAATGCTGTAAAGGCTGCATCAGCGGTTGCTCCACCATCAGTTGAAATATAGAATCCTTCAGCTGACTCTACTACCTGGTGCAAATTATTAATTTTGCTTTTTAGTACAATACCTCTGGGATCATAGATGACCTCAGATTTGGAGTTATTGATATCGATCACAGCTTGCTTGGCGAATGCTTCGAAAACATCTGCACGGATTTTTCCGCCGCTTAGAAGATTGTCTACGATATTTTTAGATTTTTCGAGATCAGCAATAATGTCATCATAATCCTGCATCATGACATTGGATAGAGTCGCTTGTGAGTGCTTATCTCTTGCATATGGATATTCCGTCAACTCAGTAATTCGAGCCGTCATGTTCTCCAATTGCATATCGGGATCGTAGCAATGAACGGTGTCGCCCAAATCGGGCTTGGCTTCTGTTGCATCGATTTTATGGATGTCTGCTGCTGAAGCTGAAACCTCAAAAGCAGGAATCTCCTTTTCAAGCAAAGCTTTTCTTGTTGCCTCTAATAGTTCAAGAGGATCTTCGATGTTTTGGTTCATTATCTCGCCATCATAATAGGTGTTTGTAGTGTTGGACCAGAATTGAGCATAGGGTGATATCAAATAATTAATGGCTATTTTCCCACCGACAATTGCACCTGGGACTGAGGACAACAAGCTGTGTTCCTCTTCCGTTAAGTGGGAAGCATCCAGTCCTATAAATGTTCTCCCATCCTTCATCTGGGAGAACAAACGGGTAACAAGCCCTGCTACGTTATCCTTGAAGTTGGTTGAAATGATATTTTTCTTAATGCGATATTGATAACCTGCATCTTGGCCAATCTTATTTTTTCTCGGTAATCATCTGAGATCATCGGAAGTAAAAACGACAATGCATAGTCAGAGTTAATTCATCTTTTTCGCTCCACTGAATCAACCGAAGACAAGACACCTATGGGAATCATGTTCTTATCAAATACCTCTAGCACAAGATCCTCTCCCTTCTATAAAAAGATAGCCCCCGGATTGAGTCCGAGGGCATAAAAACCAGCTAATGCTTGTCAAGTAATTTTAGAATAATCATTAGCTGAAAAAAAGTTAAAAAATGAGTACGACAAATAAACCTCCAGCATGATGGAAGTTTATTCTAGTTTTTCAAACTGCCTTGAAAGCTTCCTTCTTAACAATCATCGCAAATATATGATGAAGAAGCTTGTTTGCGCATGCGATTATGGCAACCTTATAGGGCTTACCTTCGCTGCGTTTCTTGTGGTAATATTCTTTCAGCCTTTCGTTACTTCCCTTCAGACCACATTGAACGGCGAGATATATAGCTCTCCTCAATCGCTTCGATCCACGTTTGGTAATCCTAGTATGAGTGGCGACAAATTTCCCTGAGCTGAATACCGCAGGATCGAGCCCGGCAAAAGCAACCACCTGCTTCGGGTTCTTAAATTGTTTTGCATCTCCAAGTTCGGATACTATTGCAGCTGCGAGTTTCCCGCCTACGCCTGGAACAGTCTTCAGTAACTCAACTTCCGGAAGCACGCTTGCGGCGAGCTCTATCTCATCCTCCAGCCTTTCCAATTGCGTTTGTAGGCCCACTAGAACAGAAACCATCGACTGAAGACTTAGCATTTGCGCTTGGCTCTTCGTATCAAAATCGTTTTGAATAATTGCTTGCTCAATTGCTAGCGATTTTTGAAGTATCCAATCCTTAGAATGTGATTTGCCGGCTGCTTCACTTACCCACTCCTGTATCTGCTCAACGTCTTCGGGAACGATGCTGAGGCAATTCAATAGGACATTCAGCCCCGATTTGGAGAAGACTCTGTAAAACACATCAATAAACGCCGGAAACACTTGATCCAAAAGGGAGCGTGCATTTAGTTTGGCTTGCACATATAGCCCTGTCAAAAACTCATGCTGCCTCGTTAAATGCTGTAACTCTAAGAAGTCTTGGTTCCATTTGCGTTGGGGCTCAATATCTTCTCGATAAAACAACTCCGCCAGATGCCAAGCGTCCGCTTCATCAGTCTTTACCTTGCGCAATTGGACTCCTCTTGCCCTCTTGGCCTGCAACGGGTTGACGATTATTATGTCGTAACCTTCCCGTTCAAGGAACGCAACAATTCCGCGATGATAATGGCCAGTGGACTCAAGGATTACGCTTGGGGCGGCCCCTGTCCTCTGCTCTAATTCAAGAAGAGTGTCCTGAAGGGCTTGAAACCCATGGGGGCTGTGCATAATCTTCTTTGCCTTCCCCCATGGGGGGTTCCTTTATCCAGAAACTGCGCCACACTCGCTCCCTTAGCCACATCAAGACCGATAACAGGATTCATAACTGACCTCCAAAATTTTTTTGCCGTTAGCCCACGATGGTTCCAAATCCACAGCTTCGCTTGTTATACGAGATCGTTGTCTCTACCAGCTCAAACATGGTAATTGGGGACAGTGGGGGAACAGTTTTTATGACGGGTTATACCCTAATACGCCTACGTTCTCCCCGGCTATCGCCATCATAAAACTACCTTCCAAGGAAAGCCAATAAGATTTTCTTGGATAACCTCATAATACGAAATACGCCTTATTGGGCGCTAGGTGTTACTCTGCTTTTGGCTCTCCAGCTAACGGAATATTAGGGCGTTTGCTTACAATCTGAGCGAGTACAAGTGTCTCGTTATCTGGCTGCATGTTATAACTGGATACGAATTCCTCAATGCTGCCCTCTCCACGGTCGTATCGGGTCATGCAAGCGTTAGCCATGAGTCTAATCTTTGCTGCTTTTAATGCATCTATTGCCATTGTTACTACCTCCTAAAATTGGTTTACATGCCAAGCAATTCAGCCATAACAACTTCGATATCACCCAACCTCTGTTCTTGTTCAACTGCCTGTATTTTGAGTGTTGCCACTTGCACCGCTAGTGCTTGCTGCGGTGGTGTTGGCTCTCCTGATTGTATTGGGTCAGAATAACTAAATAGCGGTGTCAGTGTGCCAAGGTCAATACGCTCCAGTCTGCCCTCAGCAAAGTCCTGAGTATATTGCCCATACTCCAGTTCGACATAACCAACCGTATCAGGAACGCGCTCAGCAAGTGAGAGGTATGATATAAAGTCTTGATAAACTGTTGTCTCGATCACATCTCCTGAACGTTCACCAGCATCTTGGATGATGTTGCCTGTCTCTTTGTCATAGTAAATTCTACGGCCAATGTTCATAGTATCCAATATCCCCCCTTATCCAAATGCAATCCAATAAGCCAACCCAGTATAAACGTATATAGAATTGGCGTTAATCATACTAAATCCATTATCTGACAAAGTGAATTGATTATAGTTTTGCCCCTGACTTGCTGTATAACTCACACTGCTTGACCCTGCAAAGGTGTTAATTTTCCCACTTCCACTAGGGGAAGAATTGTCGCAAATAACACCAAAATACGGACTCGTACTAGCCCAAAACACTGATATAACATAGTTAGGTCTAAAATTTAGCCCACTTACGGTGGTTCTGTAGTAGCTATTGTAATTGACAACTGCTACAGAACCTGATGCCCATTGTTTACCCTCAATCATCGACCCTACTAGCCCAAATATATTGACTCCGTTGCGGATGTTTGCGGCTACGAAATCAGGATCATTTACAAGAATTGAACCATAACCATTCTCATATACTCCTGAAGTGTAATATCCAGTGTATGGCTCAACTACTAGATTTCCCCCACCATCGGGTTTAATTGATACTGGGGCAATATGCCCCCCTGCTAATGCTGCCAATGATCGGTTAGGCATCGTGCCTGCCTTCTTGCCGCCGCCTTGATAAAATGTCTTACCCGTCAGCACCTCTCCAACTGCTGCTGTGGCATCATCTGAGATATCGGCAACCTTACTTGCAAGCACAGCAAAGGTATCGCTGCCTGATACTGCTTGCCCCATGCCAGTGATCGCGGCAGCGATTGCCGTTTTACCGTCACTGGCTTGCGTAAAAGCCTGGTCAGCCCTCAATTGCGCCGCATCTGCCTTTGTCTGTGCTGCCGCTGCTGCCGTTACGCCTGCGCTCCCTCGATCATAGGCGTCTTTGACCGCCTTGGCCGTTGCAGCCATCGTTTCCGATGTACTATTCGTTGCACTGGAAAGCTGCACCTTACCTTTTACCGTGAGCGATGCGTCAGGGACTTCAACCTCCAACCCTTGGATCACTTCGTACAGTTCCGCGATTGCTCCAGCTGCATCTTTAGCTACTGTCGGAACAGTAGACATGTCTCCTACGTCCTCAGCCAATGCGTATACACCACTTGCCACCTGGGCAGTAACACTGGAGGCATTACCAGTCAAAGTAATGATATCGATGTTCTTTTCAACAATATCTGCTCCGCCCGAAGCTGGGATGTACTCAGCCCCTGATCCGGCATTTCCATAGCAATACAGAATTTCTCCAACGTCAGGATCCTGTGCAAAAACACCGATTTCCCGAAAGTAAAAACCAATCGTAACATCCTGGTTGGATAATACACCGCCAACAATGGCTTTACCGCCAGATTGTGTCTTTAGCTTTGCAATGGGCAAAGACAATTTAAGACTGATCAGAGCCGTAAGGTCGCTGATCTGCTGCCCCGTCAAAGAACCGTCGCCAATGCCGATGCGGTTAAACACAAGCGGTACACCTGTCTGTATTTTAGCTTGCAAGTTACGACCTTTATTTGTTAAAACCAATCCGCCAAATGCGGCCATCCTACACCACCTGCTTTACTGTTATTGTGTCGATCATTTGTAGTACAAACCCTTTGTACAGGTCCATGCTCTCCGTGGACTGAATAATGACGGCATCCAGCTTGGATCGCAGATTCTTAACCGACTCTACTGCTTTTAAGAAGAGTAACGCCTGTTCATTGGTCGCCGCTGAATTATTAGTAACCACCCGAAAATGATAGGGCTCACCGGCGTAATCAAACCACTCCTCAACTGCCCCGTCCCCAAAATAAATCTCTACTACTCGCTGAACAGCAGCCGGTGTGCCACGTATTCGAGCAAGGTATAGCACATCTTTAATCGCCTGCCGTTTAATCTCAACATTGCTATTCGCATCGTACCAATCAGCACCAAACTGCCAAGCCAGAATGTCCAGCGCTTCCTCCGGCAGTTGATCGATTTGACTGTATATAGAGATGCCTTTCACCGCGGCTGCGATCTCCTGAAACTGTTGACTGAGGGCAGCGGACATTCCCATGACCGCCTCATCATTTCGCATCAACTTGGTTTGCAGCTTAAACAGCTCAAGATTGCTTAAGTCCATCAGATCAGCCCCCCATACGTCAGTGCGGGAGTGCCATTACAATGCGCGACCTCATTCTCTTCAATAACTGTGTATATTGGTGACGTTGTAACCACTCGATACGCTCCAGCACCATAAATTCGAGAGATAAGAGAGTCAGGCGTAATGGCTCGTCCTAGCTTGCTGTACTGCCAAGATTCATATTGATCTAGAGCGCCGTCCGCTCCTTCGATTGCTGCTCGAATAGTTGGCTCTTCGGCAGATCGTTCTTTGGCAATGTAATAGGTCAGATTTATCGTGTAATGAACGACTTCAGGAGCTAATACCTCTACATGGTCCGTTAACGGCCGCCTTAGGTCGTCATTTACCTCACGAAATACTTTTTCCAGCATCGTCTGATCGGGCAGCATGCCTCCTTTCATCAGCGGATACACCTTAACCTCGCCATCATTTGGTGATGTCACAGCCACATCAATGATGTTAACGTCAGCCGACTTGGCAAAAAATACATAAGCTTGCTTGGGGCCAGCAACGGAAAAAGAAGCGGGAGCCAGTCGCTGCCGCTCGCGAAAAGCCTCATCGCTCTCCACATCTGATCCTCCCAAGCTGGTGTCAACGTTGGTTACACTCGCCACATAGGGTACGGGATCTACAATTAAGTTGATTTGCCCTGCAATAAATCCGTTGTACGATTCCCCGCCAGCTCCAGCTTCGGCAATCACAATCCCCTCTGTTTCTCCTGTTGCTATAACCAAAGGGCTCAACGTTGAAAAATAAATCAATCCATCCGGCGTTACCCTTGTCCCCTGAGGTACATTTACCACTCCGGGTTGGATTCCTGATAACGTGAAGCGCAGCTGTGTATGTGCTGGTTTCGCTGTTAATCTGTTAACACCTAATCGTATACCAAGCGCATCAAGAGTAACTCCAGAGGCAAAGGGTAGCAGGTTGGCGTTGCCCGTATAGTTAATCTCATTCTTTAGCGCTACAAGGACCGGGAGCATTTGCAGTAAAAATATTCTTCTCGGGTCACCAGGGTAAAGAGCTTGTCCCAGCGCTTCTTGGTAACCGATTAACAATTCCTGTTCAATACGATGAACATCCGTATCAACAAAAGAAATCGGTGTAAAATCTGTCATATATCGATCACCACCTCAAAAAGTAGCCCAGCGTTATCATCCAAGCCCTGATAAGATACATCAATAACCTTCACTCTCGGCTCTCGCTCCTTGATCACGGAATAGATTTGGGCTGTTGCAAAGGCAACTGCCTCCTGCTCAGGCATATCAATAAAATCCTGTTTTAATCCTAACGTGCGATCATAAGCGACTTCGTATTTAAAGGTATTCATTAAGGTAAATACGTTCTGCACAATCTCCGCTGTTCCGGTAGCAGCCCAATCGATCATCGGGAACTCCGACGTTCTTATCGTAATAAACATGACTTACCTCCCGTCTTCATATGGTTTTCCAGCCAAACGGGTTATAATAGCTGCTTTCGCGTTCGCGTTTACTCTTCTTTCACTGGTTTTATCAATATAACTATCCGGGACCATACCCGGATTTCCAGTACTAGCAGTTGCTGAGCCGGCTAATGCTGGTGGGGATTTGGATGTCGATTCACTCGATTCACCAACTCCTACAAACTCTTCAAATGATAGCTTGAGCAAGGCTTTTAGTAACCGCCCTTTACTATCTATTTCGGTATCGCTCACCCCAACGGATTTCAGGAGCCACTTCATATTCCCAAGAGCTTTAGTCCCAAGGATAAAATAATCAGCGATTGCCTTGGATTTAATCGCTTCCCATTGTTCAATCTCCAAGCGCACATCGATTTTGGAATCAATACGTAATGGAATATCAAAGGACATGCTACCAAGCCCCTCCCCTTTGATGTAGGTGCTTGGTTTATTCTTGATCTTGTCCTTTGGTTCTGTTTCTAGGCTGCTAGACCATTCAAGACCAACGAAGGGATATCTTTTGCTGGCACTTACCATAAACACTTTTTTTTGAAACGAAGCAATGGCCATCTAATTGCCCTCCCTATAAACGGCAATAATCAAACCATCGCTCATAACGGGGGAAAATAAGATAACAGCAGCCAGATCATTAATCTGGGGTAAAACATGTACTGCATAAGGCAACTCCCCAGTTACAGCGTTATCTTGATCCGGAAAGGTCACTCGTGCACGCTTGCGATTAAGATCGATGGAGCTGATGAATCCTTTATATACCATCAATATCCCTCCAGAGGCCTTCGTAATAAAAGCTTTGTCTGATTGTTGATCAAATCATGGGTAAGTCTGTCGACAAAAAAAACACCGTCAAACATTCCCGTCTCGATGACTCGAACCGTTATGCCTGCGGCGTAATTCGTATTAAGGTTAACAGTCATATTCCCTGTAATCGCATGTTTGTTGTAGCTGCGCAAAATACCTTTTGCCCAGCGGTTGGCCTCTGCATGATTCGTTGCAAAAGTATTGCGTTTAAGTGTCGGTCCATTGATTTCAGGAGCCGAGCATTCTCCTACGATAAAGCCTCCCGGCGTTTGGCTTTGCACGATGCATTTACCGTAAACATCTGTGGATTTATCGACAAATTCAAAACCGCCGTTGATCTCTGTCTGCCGAATAATAGCTAGCGCAGAATCTGGAGCTTTTTGCTCCTGCATAGCTTCAGCGTAAAGCACCATGGAACGATTATTGATTTTGAACGCATACCCTTCCAACTGACATCGCTCAGCCAAAAAGGTAAAGTCCGCCTCTTCCTGCTGATCCACTCGTTCATATAGATGGTTGACGATACCGTAGGTTTGGACGGAAAATCCATGCCTCGCTGCGATCTGCGTTGCGATCTCCATCAGACGAACGTTTTCCCACCCTTGGGAGCGAGCGGACTTGCAGCTTTGCGGGATAGAAAGAGCAGCCAAAGCAAAAGAGCCAGCACTTTGGCTGATCATGTCGATAAACATGACTCCGGTATCAAAACCCGCTTCCTTAACCTGTAGCGTGTCATTTTTCGCTGGCTTCCAATTGCTCCAAATTCCTTCTGAATCTGCAAATATCAGAAGTAGATTATCGGGTCTACCTCCTGCATAATCTGTTATTCGAACCATTGTCGGCTGTACGGATGCGGTAATATCTATGCCATTATAGATGATCTGCATCATCACACCCGCTTCCAGGGAGGCAATACTCCACTTACTGGAGCCTCAATAATCGGGATTTGAAGTAGCTCTCCACCCTGAAAAGTGATTACAGAGCGGTATTTCAGATTCGCCTGAACGAGCACCGAAGCAGTTCGCTCCTCATTATAGAAATCAAGCGCAATACTGTCCCAAGTGTCTCCAGCCAATGTTGTGTAATGATAGACATCAACCAAAGCTTAGCCTCCTTTTCGACTCCCACCAAGCCTCGCATTGGTTGAAGAACTCATCTCCCGCCGCTCGCACTGCGATCGCTATGCCTCCAGTATCTCCTCCGCTGATGGTTGGTGAGAAAACAAAGGTTGGACTTCCTCCGCTACCCTCATTGGCACCGCCAACACCAAGTGCGTTTGCTGTCTGGTTCAATAGGCTTAAGCTTCGTGGTGTACGTCTTAACGGAATGGCTGCTTCAGGTCCAGCCTCGCCGAAGATCGAAGGGCGGTTGGCAAAACCTCCTTCAGCAAAGGTGGGAATCATAGGGATGTTTACACCAAACGAACTATAGCCTGTTAGCTCCGTTGCCCATGCCGGAAGATCTATGCGAATCTTATTGAATGCGCTGATAACCTGATTCACAGGTGCAAGCATCATGTTCACATAACCCTTAAAACCAGCAATGATGCCTTCCCAAAATCCGCTAAAGAATGTTTTGATGCCTGTCCATGCAGTCATAAACCCATTTACCATACCAGTCCATAGACTGCTGAACCAAAGCCCGACACCTTGAAAAAATGGCAAAATATTATTCTGCCATAGTTCAATGATTAAGCCAGGGAGACTTGTCCAGACACTTATCAATCCATTTACTATACCATTCCATAAATTGTTGAACCAAGGCCCGATACCTTGAAAAAATGGTAGGACGTAATTTTGCCACAGACCTATGATCCAGCCGGGGATACTTGTCCAGACACTTATCAATCCATTTACTATGCCATTCCATAAATTGCTGAACCAAGGTCCGATACCTTGAAAAAATGGCAGGACGTAATCTTGCCACAGACTTATGATCCATGCAGATATCTGATCCCAATTCTTCCAGAGAAGAAAGATCAATGCCACTAGTGCGCTAATTGCTAGTCCAACAAGACCAATTGGGGAAGTAAGAAAAGATATTACACTCATGAGACCTGTAATTACTTTCCAAGCAACCATCGCAGCCACAATTCCGAGAATCAGCGGCCCAATAATGGACCAGTTATCTTGGATGAAGTGATATAAAATCTGAACTCCGTCTGCAACACCACCGATAATGACTCCAAACCGTTGTAC
>JAIMBU010000343.1 GCA_023511325.1 Gorillibacterium sp. | reverse complement strand
GATCTAGGTAGGTATTTTGCCCCTCCCACGCATCGGGAGAAAAGGCGAAGAAGTTGAACACAATCGTCATGCGGTGACGAGCGGCAGTCAAGAACATCCCGTCCATTATGCGCAAGAATTCCTCGCTAACCACCCCATCGTTGAATGCGATCGTCCGCATGCCGGTCCACACGCCAGTGCGCACCATGTTGATACCCGCGTCGGACATCTCCGCTATATCGCGGTCCCACAGATACGGGTTTGGAAGATAGAGATATTTGCGGTGCACGTCCGACTGCATATAGGTCATGCCGACGATGGGAGCCGGCTTGCCATCCAGCAGGAAATAGTCCCGCCCACAGGAGAGCTCGGGTGCACTCTCGAGAAGCGCCTGGTTGTAACCCCAGAAGCCGTTGCGCAGCGTCTTTACGACGACGCCGACCCCTTCCAGCTGGGCAATAATGAAGTAGAGGCCAGTCTCCACCGAAATCGGCAAGGAAATCGTGCGGTAAAGTGGCTCAAGCCCCATCGGAGTATCGAGCTCACCTTCCCACACCTTTGCTTTTTCACGAAAAACCTCCACCCTCATCCGGGCGCCGGGAAGCTCCTTCCGAAAGCTCTGGAGCTGAAGGATTAGCTCCGGCTTCTCTCCGGGGAAATAACTGGCGTAGTTGGTCCGCACAATGACCTCCTGCACCCCCTCCGCCGTATAGGCAGCCGCCTTTTCCAACAGCTCAGAACCGCTGTTCCAGAAACGGGGGCTCGCTGGCAGACCCATGAAGATCCAACGCCCGCCCGTGAATTCTCCCTTGGTGTTCTCAATCATAACGACGGGGGATGCCGTGTGACGTCCATCGTCAGAATAGCCGCACAGAAGCTGATACAGGTTCGCATCCATCGGGCCACTGCTCCCGGTTTCTTCAGGGAGGTCATTATTATGGGTAAACCGCACGATCAGTCCGACCGTATCCGTCAGTTCGAAGCATTCCTCGAAACCTGCGAGCAAAGGCAGATCCACGTTCACCTCCATGCGTTCATACCGCTCTTTGGGGATGGTGAGAGCATGGCAGATGTTAAGCTTCTCATGGTATGCAGTCTGCTCATTTTCCACGCATACTTTTTCACCGCATTCCTCAATGGGGACCGAGAGCGGCGTACCGCCGCCCAGATTGACAAACCCCGCGCCGGCTGTCAAATGCCGTTCGAGGAAGCTCCACATCCTCCGCGGGAAATACCTCCCATGCAGATTAACGATGACGTCGTAGGTTTCCTCGCTGTTTTCCGCAAAATGAGCGAGATCGAGAAGCTGAAAGCTCTGTCTGAGCAGTTCCAGGCTGTTTAGGTCCGGGCGCTGCCCGTCAAACGGAATTTTTGGATCATAGATGAGTGCTGCCTTCATATATACCCTCCTGCATTAAAATTTTGGATGAAAGCTGATGAGAGCTGGATGAAAGAGGGGAACACGCCGCCCTGCAAAATCGTTAGCCCTTGATGCCCGTAGTAGTGATACCTTGTACAAAGTACTTCTGCGCGAAGAAGAACACGAACAAGAGCGGAAGCATCGAAAGGAAGGAGACTGCCATCAGCAGGCTCATCTGCTGTGTACCGTATTTAGAATTGAAGAACGAAAGCCCGATGGCTACTGTGTAATTGACATCGGAGTTCAGATAGATTAACTGGCCCATGAAATCGTTCCAGTTGTTGATGATGGCAAACACAGTCACGGTTAGCATCGCTGGCTTAGAAAGAGGCACGATGACCTGCCAGAAGTAGCGAAATGAACCACATCCATCAATCAGCGCTGCATCGTCCAACTCCTTGGGAATGGTCTTGAAGAACTGGCGGAGCAGAAAAATATAGAACGCGCCGACGGCAAACCACTGCGGGACAATCAACGGCAGGAACGTATCCACCCAATGGAGCTTACTGAACATCATATAGGTGGGGATCATGGTGACCTGGGCTGGCAGCATCATGGTGCTGATGACTAGGATGAACATCATATTGCTCAGTTTAGAGCGGAACTTCGCAAAGCCGTACGCGACCAGCGAACAGGAGAACACCGTGCCAAGGGTGCCAAGCACCGTGATAATGGTGGTATTGGCGAAATACCTCCCGAATGGCAGGATCGTCCAGCCCTGGATGAAGTTCTTCAGCGTCGGGGGATCCGGGAGCCAGCGCAAGGGGATCTCATAGATCTGTGCGGGCTGCTTGAACGAGGTCGAAACCAGCCACGCGAACGGAAGGATAAACATAATGCCCACGATGATCATCAGTCCATAGCGGATCGTATCGCCGATGATTTTTTTTCTTTTGCTTTGTATTCCCATCAATCGTCACCTCCACTGTAGAAGACCCAATAGCTCGATGTGCGGATCACGATCATGGAAAAAAACAACGTGATCAGGAACAGGATCCACGCTAGCGACGCGCCATACCCTACCTTGAAGTATTGAAATGCATTGGCAAACAGATGCATTACATAGGTATAGGTGCTGTATTTGGGGCCGCCCTGAGTGAGGATATACGGCTGGTTGAACACCTGCAAGCCCCCAATGATGCCCATGATCAGGTTAAAGAGCAGGACCGGAGAGATCATCGGTAAGGTGATGCGAAAAGTACGTGCGAACAGACCCGCTCCATCGAGTGCAGCGCACTCGTACAGCTCTTGCGGGATATCCTGCAGACCTGCGAGAAAAATGATCATATTGCCGCCAATGCTGTAAAAGCTCATGATGATGATCGCCCCCATCGCCCAGTTGGGATCGGACAGCCAGCCGGGGCCCTCGATGCCGAGCAGCGAAAGCGCATAGTTCAGAAGGCCGTAGCTTGGGTTGAAGATCCAGCCCCACAATAGAATAGTGGAGACGCCGGAGATGACCGAAGGGAGATAATAGAGAGTACGAAAAATCCCCACACCCTTGAGTCTGCAGTTGAGTAGACAGGCGAGCAAGAAAGAGAATAACAAACCTAGTGAGATGCTGACCAGTGCGTAAACCGCTGTATTGCCAAGTGATTTGAAGAATAGGTCATCAGTGGTAAACATGGTGATGTAATTCTTAAAGCCTACGAATTTTCCCCCGCTGCCCATTTTGGCATCGGTGAAGGACAGATATAAGGAATAGATCATTGGCCCGAGAGTGAAACATAGAAAACCCAATACCCACGGAAGGGTATAAAAGTGGAAATTGAGGGCGCTGCGCTTTGCCGTGTTCAAGCGTATGTTGGTTTTTTTACTTATTTCGGTAGCCATACGAAGACCCCTCCTTATCTTTTTGGAGAGAAGGCCGAAAGCACAAGCTTCTGGCATTCTCTCTGTGAGCAGATAATCAACGGAAAGCTTTCCGATTAAGGGGCGTGCAACTCGTCCAGCTTGGCCTGTATCTTCTTATGGAAGTCATCAACCGCCGCTGTCACATCCTGCTGGTAAGTCTTATTGGAGTCAATCTCCTGCCAAAGGTTAGTCAGGTCGGTGCCCATCGCGGCAAACATACCACCAAACGGGCTGGGTACTGCATTCTCGAGCGCGCTCATGTAAGGCTTGAGGTTCAAGGTTTTGCCGCCCACCTGATTGGAATTGATGAAGTGGGTAGCCGAAGCCTCAGTCGGCGGAATGGCTGCGTTGCTGGCGAGATTCAACGCTTCTGGATCGGAGGTAACCCATTTCACGAACTCCCACGCCGCATCCTTGTTCTTACTGCCGCTCGAAATCCCGTAGCCCTCGGTAATATACCAGGATGGTGCCTTGCCAGTTTCGGCAACGATCGGCATGGGGACGATATCCCAATCGAACTTGTCGCCGATGTTAGTCACAAATTCGGGAATATCCCAGTTATTAATCGGCATGATGCCCGCCTGCCCCGCGTAGAAGCGCTGCGCCGAGGCAAGACCAGCCGCTGCCGTCGCATCCGGCATGACCTTGTACTTGTACATCAGGTCGGTCATGAATTGGAAGCCCTTTACAGCCTCAGGAGAATTTACAACAGCCTCGGAGAAGTTAGGAGTCGTATAACGGCCACCGTATAGGTACGCTGCGATCTGCTGATACATCCACAGGTCAGCCATGCCATAGATCTTGCTGGCTCCCTCACCAGAGGTGATCTTCTGCGCAGCGGCAAGGCACTCTTCCCAGGTCCAGCCCTTATCAGCATCCGGGATCGTCGCGCCGCTTGCTCCGAAGAGGTCCTTATTAATGGCGAGTGCAAAGGTGGCCATGCCGATGGGCAGACTCTCTAGTTTGCCGTCAAAGGTCGTGAAATCGTTAATCATTCGGTCGTAATACTGGCTGATGTCGAAGCTGTCCCGCTTCACGTATTCGTTCAGGTCGATCATCTGGCCCAGGTCGCTCCGGACGTGGTACCAATCGCTTGAGGTCTCGAAGACATCCGGTACATCGTTCGCGGCGATCATCGCATCCAGCTTGCGGTCGTAGTCAGGGGATACCGAAATCTTGACCTCGATATCATCATGTGTCTGGTTGAATAGCTTAGCCTGCGCTTCGCGAGCAGTCTTTTCCGCTGGATAGCCCCAAGTGAAGACCGAGATTTGGGTCTTATCGCCTGTGCTGCCCGAGTTGGAAGAAGAACCGTTGCAGCCAGTAAGGGAGGCCAAAGCCATGACAGATACCAGAAGTGTGTTGAGGATTTTATTCTTCATTGATCAAATGTCTCCTTTGTGATAAGTCTTTTTGTGCTTATTTATTCAGCTCCACATTGACTTTTTTTTAGTTTACACACACCTCTATTCTGTATGTTTTGTATATATACACAT
>JAIMBU010000342.1 GCA_023511325.1 Gorillibacterium sp. | reverse complement strand
AGCCACCAGGGCTTATATTGTTTCCTCTGTGTATACATCGATTTACCGATGATTTGAGCAACATGACCCGGGCGCATGGCAGGCATTCCTTGATAAGCAGGTGTGGGCAGGATCATCGGTGTTTTTACTAAGGGAAGATAGATTGAGGTCGTTGCTATCCCGCTCGCATTCAGTTCGGCAACTGCAGATCGCAACCAGACGTCAAAAGCGGATTTAGACGCCTGATAGGCTGCCCAATCCGGGAGGGGGATTAACAATGCATTTATGGTAGATATATTGATAATCTGCCCTTGATTTTTCTCAAGAAGCGGAATAAAGGACAATAGTAATTGAACCGGTGCAAAATAATTGATCGCCATCGTCCGGGTAAAATCGTGATAGCGGTCCAACGACTGATGAATCGAGCGCTTGATGGATAGACCCGCATTGCTTACGAGAATATCTAAACCATCAGGCAATTGATGAACAAAGGCTAATAACCCCGCCATGTCCTCCTGATTTCTCAGGTCTGCGCGGAAAATACTTACTTTGGCGGTCTGTTTTTCGATTTCATTTTTCATGGCTACAAGTTTGTCCTCTGTTCGCGCCACTAAAATCAAATGAACAGGTAGACTTGCCAGCAGATAAGCCAAGCTCTCTCCTATTCCAGAGCTCGCACCCGTGATGAGAACCGTTTTCCCTTTTAGCTGGCTTCTAAGTTTCTTCTTATTTAAATAGGTAGGGGGAAATAATAAATTTTCTAAAAAACGATATTTAGGCATACCCAGTCCCACCTGCTTTCTTTTTACTCATGCTCATATCGATAACACAAAAGAGGTCATATTCAGTAATTTCGACCTGTGCCTAGAGGAGTCCTGCTATTTTATAGCATGAGGAGGCGAACCATGAAGTTTATAAAAAGAAACGCCCTTCATCTTGTTTTTTAGGCAAGATGAAAGGCGATTTATCAACTAAGACCCGTTAATGTAAACTTACGGCGTTGTATATAGGAAAGCCTCATCCACAATCCTACTGCACCGCAGGCAAGTCCACTGCTCAATCCGATCCAGTAGCCAAAGGCTCCCATAGAGGTAAATGTAGACAACCCATATCCTATCGGAAGCCCGATCCCCCAATAAGAAACCAAAGCAACAATAAAGGTGACACGAACGTCCTTATATCCCCGCAAGGCTCCTTGGATCGGTGCCGCGACTGCATCAAAAAGCTGGAAAAACAGTGCATATACCAAAAACCGCTGAGTCAGCGCTAATACTTCAGGGTCTTGCGAATAAATCGAGGCGATTTGTCCAGGAAACAGCAATAGAATAGCTGCACATACCAATGAGATGCATAACGCCAGGCCAATTCCCAAATAGCCATAAAGCTTGGCATCTTGAAACCGGCGAGCCCCTACTTCGAATGAAACCAATATGGTAAGTGCCATCGACATGCTCATCGGTATCATATATAACAAGGAAGCAAAGTTTATGGCAGCTTGATGGGCGGCAATGGTCACCGTGCTGTATTGACTCATCAGCATCGTTACCGCGGCAAAAATACTGGTTTCAAAAAAAATCGCGAAGCCTGTGGGCAGGCCGATTTGAACCAGCTCCTTCCAGCGATGAAAAGAAACCTTGAAAACACGTTTAAACAAACGGAATGGCTCAAATAATGGTTTTCGCATAATGACCCATACGGTAATGAACAGAATCCACCAAAAGGTTAATGCTGATGCGACTCCGGAACCGGGCCCACCCATCTCCTTAAAGCCCAATTTTCCGAAAACCAGAATGTAATTCAGCACAATATTCACAGGTAAAGCGAGCAGAGAAATCCCCATGGTGATGTGGGTTTGACCAAGCGCATCAATAAAACAGCGCAGCACGGTGTAAATAAATAACGGCACGATTCCAAAGGACATGGCAACCAGGTAGCGATGAGCAACTACATACACTTCAGGCTCTAGGTGTATTGCCGAGAGAATCGGATCAATCAGAAAAAAACCAGCCGTTATAACAGCCGCTGCTAGTACAAGGGCAAAATAGATGCCCTGCGTAACCTCGTTCGCGACCTTGTCCTTACGCCCGGCACCAATATGCTGGGCTACAATCGGCGTTATCGCTAGCAGAATACCAGATAATCCTGTTTGAACGGGTGTCCAAATACTTGCGCCAATCGCAACCCCAGCTAAACTGTTAGAACTGAAATGACCTGACATAACCGTGTCAAAAAAGCTCATACCAAACAAAGCGATTTGCGAGACCAGAATAGGCAATAAAATCAGTAGGAGCTGTCTGCTTTTTTGATAAACACTAAAGGTTTGCTTCATAAGATGGTTCCTTTTATACATTTTGGCATGTATCCGCCATTTCCAAGCTTTTGGCAGATCCGTCTATCGTATTTTATTTCAGCTCATTTTTCAAGATATTTTCAATGTGGCTCATCAGTCAGCCCGATTTAACTTCCTTCCAATAGAGGAGCAATCCGCTTTACTTTTGCATTATATTCCAGCACAGCCTGCTCAATGGCGGCACGGATCTCAGTCGATCCAAAGATTAATCCCAGCTCGATCAATCGACGATCCAAGTATTGTATCGCTTCCTGAAGCTTTTCTTCCCCACCATAATCTCGGAACACCGTCTCCGCATAGGCAAATCCTTCGACGGCAGTCCGATGTAACGTCTCTCTTTGGGCAACGGTTGTCCGTGCCTCCAGCCAAGCACTGGCCCGATCCCTGAGCTTGTACACCCCTGCTACGATTAAAGTTGCAGCCAATGCGAGAAATGCGTTAGTAATGTAGGTGATAAATGCTTGATAGTCCATCGTTTACTTGTCCTCCTTATGATTTCAATCGTTTTGTTTCGGCAATCCGACCGTAACTCTTATCTCATCCGCCAACCTGCCGATTTCCTTCAAGGCATCCGCTGGCGCTCCTGTTGCCTTGGCCATGTTGTACACTTGACCTAGTAATGCTGTAATCTTTGTTGCATCCTCTGCCTTCATCGTGGGTTCTACCACCTTCACGGGGTTGATGTCACTCCTATAAAAATCAATTAAATACTGCGTTGGATCTAAACAGTTGTTCACTCGATCGGCGATCCAGCCGTAAGGAGGATGAGACTCCGCTACCTTGCGCACCTCATAGTGCAGATGAGACCCGGCTGCCGGGTTTTGTGCCGTTGGAGCAGGAAGCACCTTGCCCGAGTTGCCTTGTTTGCCGATGTTCTGTCCACGAATCACTATGGCTCCTACTTTGACGGCTACGCTCTCCAAGTGAGCGTAAACCTGTAAACGCCCTGCCTTGTCTTTAATCGCTACGACGATTCCATAGTTGCCAAAGCCAGATCCGGTCACGCCTTCTTTTGCATGGATGACCTCTCCGGCACAAAAAGCATACACGGGTTCTTTGTATCCTTTTACGAGATCGATTCCCGTGTGAAACTCTTTTGATCCATTAAGCGTCCGGTAACCAAATGGGCTTGTTATTTGATAGTCTTCAAATGGATTCATCTTCCCACACCTTCCTTGTCCTCAATGCGTTCCAACCGGTCAACCCGTTTGTGCAGCGATTTGGCCGACTCATCTAACTTGGCTACTCTTACAGTGAGGTCATCAATCTGCGACCTCTGCGCCCGCTGTTCCAGCCGGATATCATCTACCCCGCGTTTGATATATTCCACATCCGTATGCAATACAGCCGATGAGCTAGCATCAGATTTAGCCTCGGATTTAACCGATCGCTCCCTCCCCGCCCACCCCAGCATTACGCCGCTAATCGCTGCAATCACAGATATCATCGCTGTAAAAGCTGTA
The DNA here is from genome assembly GCA_023511325.1 of Gorillibacterium sp. Classification (GTDB taxonomy): domain Bacteria; phylum Bacillota; class Bacilli; order Paenibacillales; family NBRC-103111; genus Gorillibacterium. Next base: position 973 of record JAIMBU010000342.1, on the reverse strand, counting down.
ATACTCATCTCCCTCACCTCTCCTCACAACACTTACAAATTAATTTTTTCATAAAAATAGCACAATCCAATTAGACTGTGCTTGCTGGTATGATTAGGTCCGCTAAAAGCTGAGATAGCGATGATGCATTCGATTATCTCTTGAACTGGATGATCAACGTTAACGGTTAGTTCATAGGAATTTCTTTTTCAAGTAAAGCCTTTCTCGTTGCTGCTAATAACTCAAGAGGAACTTCGATGTTTTGGTTTATTATCTCGTCATCATAATAGGTGTTTGTCGTATTGGACCCATACTGAGCATACGGTGAAAATAAATAATTGACGGCTGGTTTCCCGCCGACAATCACGCCTGGAACTGAGGACAACATTCCTCCGTTAGATGAGATGCATCTAGTCCTTTAAATGTTCTCCCATCCATCCTTCATCTGGGGGAACAAACGGGTAAGAAGCCCTGTTATGTTATCCTTGAAATTGGTTGAAATAATATTTTTCTTAATGCGATTGATTACATAAAACTGTCCTCTTTCATCTCTGACATGACCTTTCTGGACTATCTTTTCTCGGTAATCATCTGAGATCATCGGTAGTTGAAATGATAATTCGTAGTCAGAGCTAATTCGTCTTTTTCTCTCAGCTGAAGGTAAGACACCTGTGGAAAGCATATCCTTATCAAATACCTCTAGCACAAGATCCTCTCCTTTCTATAAAAAGATAGCCCCCGGAGTGTATCCGAGGGCATAAAAAATACGCCTCATTGGGCGTTAGGTGTTCGTAATATTGTCCTACTCGGAAACAGGAGTGTATGCCTCGCCTGTGATCTCCGTGTACTGCGTTTCAGTAATCTTACCGAACACAACGCCATCGGCAACCATTTCTTTTGTCCATAATTCAGCGATGTAAAACTTTTTAATCCTGTTGTACCATGCCATCCTATACCCCTCCCCTTGACATTACTTCATACCATAGTGCAGATA
>JAIMBU010000341.1 GCA_023511325.1 Gorillibacterium sp. | reverse complement strand
GATCAGGCGGGTTAGCTCTGCTGGTCGGCTTTTCAGGAGGATTTGTCTGGATGTTTCCTTTTACCGCATTGTTAGCTGGATTTCTCACTTCGCGGGTCCGTGGCCACGGACTTGTAGCGTTCATTCTGGTGTTTCTGGCTCTGACTTTGAGTAGCGCACTTGTTTATGTAACGGGTGTTCTGTGGTATGCCCATCTCAGTGAAATTTCTTTAGGCAAGGCGATTGCTGCTGTCGTTGTCCCTTTCATTCCCGGCGATCTGATCAAGGCTTTCGCTGCGACTGCCGTATTCATGACTGTCCGCCAATTGAATCTATTGCCAAAACTTACTTCATCTAGAGACCAAGTGGTTTCGCTTGATTAAGTTGTCTACTTTCGTAATACGTTTCTATTGCATAAACGTTCCGATGAAGTTCAGGACTTCTATTTAAAGCTGACAATGGAAAGCAAAAAGACGCGAAATGGCGTTTTTTTTATTTGTTATGAATCAAAAAGAAAACCGCCCACTGGAACAGCGGCTAATCTAACTATGGTTATTAGTTTTAGTTAAATGTAGAATCTTCATTTCAATGCTTTTACGATATCATCTATGCCAAAACAATTAGTCCTAATATACGTAAGAACGCAAGAAAAAACCATTTCCCATGTTCTGAGTAATAGATTAATAATTAACATAGTTAAACAAAAAAGACCCGAATTGGCGTCTTTTTTTTGTTGATACCCTTTACGGGTAAGTATTGTATGTTAGCCTTGGAAAGCACTTGAAGTATTCGTTAGAGTACGCCTAGCCGTTTCTTCACACGCGGAAATACTTGCAGCGCATTCTGGTAAAATACTGCATCATGGAACCGTTCTGGCACAAGCCTGCGCACAAACTCGATATATAATTCGATCGGGGCAAGAGGCCAGTCTGTGCCAAATAGCATTTTATCATAGCAATCGGCATAGATCAGCGCTCGACGAAAATGATCCATAAATAGCTGCTCGTTCATAAATCGGTCAAACTTATCCCGATCACCAACCACCAGACCCGACAAATCGGCGTACACGTTAGGATTCTTGGCGACAACCTCGGCTGCATCCATAACCCAAGGGTCTCCCAAATGACAGAGCATGAAGGTGACATCCCGTTGCTGTAAAGCCAGCTCATCGACCGTTAAAGGATGCGAATACTTCAATAAACCATTCATCGAATACGTATCCCCGGTGTGAATAACCACGGGAAGCTTGTATTGTTTGGCCAGCTCATAGATGGGGCCATACACTTTATCGTAGACATAGTGGTGATAATAGCCAGCATACAGCTTGATACCCGCGACATTCTCCGCCTTCAGTCGGTGTTCAATGCGATCCAATTCAGGAATGGCATTGCCCTCCACCAGCTGCGCAGGATTGATACCGACACATTCCATCAAAAAGTCAGGGACAGCAGACTCCAAGTCAAGGCCCATCGGATTTTCTGAGGAAGCATCGGGGAACGCCCCCTTACTTTGTTCCGTTAGCCCCATACCAACACCAAGAATGACTCCATTCTGGTCAAATTCACGTTTTAGCCCAGCCGCTGAATAATCAACACCGGACAAGTTTTCAGCAGTTTGCCGAAAACTCTCAATGTTTGATAGGTGAACATGACTATCGATTATGGACATATTGTACTGTAGCCTCCCTCATACGGATTAGCTGCTGAATCGAATGCTGGTCAAGCTTGTAAGTTCACTTTGCTTCAGCTTTTGATCACCGAACAGATAGAATACGGGTTTTGTCCAAACTGCAGAGCCATTTGGCAAGGTCGACCTATGCATGACGCCTGGGTGGAACATCAGATTGTTCGTGTAACCCCAGCCATAAGTATCTGGATGTTCATAAGCAATATGAAGCATAGCTGAGTGATGGTCAGAGCCGATTCGGAGCAGGCCCTTAACTTCAATCTCCATTTCATTGATGGCAAGATGATAACGGTTCTCCCCAGGAATCTTCATCCATTCACTTGATTGAGACTCGCCTTGAAGGAAGTAATTGCGGTCAATCAATTGAAAACGAGGATAGCTTACTCCCGTTTCATTTACAATCCGGTTGACCTTACAGAGCACCGGTGCACCAGGCAGCAAAAGATAATATTGCTCAATCTTCAAGCCACGGTTGACCTCATGCTGCTTGATATCAGTGGTCAGACGAATACCTGACCAATCATTACCCAAGGAATCGTTTAAGGAAGCGAAATCGCCGCTGCGTGCCTCCTCTTGCAGGCTGTAGCTAGACATCCCTTGAACATCCATGCCCAGACCGCCATGCCACGGGTTGCACCAAGAGCGTGGTCCAGGTGTTGGGAACGAGGTGTCCAGCCATTCTTGACCTTTGTACTTCAGCGAATAAGCGACATTGCCAAAGGCGGGCGCAGCTTCAAGAGACAGCACTTCATTGCTGATCGCGAGGATTTCACCGGCTGTCCCAACTGATTTGTGCTGCTGAATCGACTGATCCGAAATGGCAAATACGACTGTTGAACGCTCCTGCACCACATCGTGTCCGGCATAATTCAGGACAACGCGGTCAGTTGCTCCAGGCTTGATCGTCTGATCAGCAAAGCTCACCCTGTGTTCATTCGAATCTGGAGTCAAATGAACGGTTGCAATTTCTCTGCCGCTAGCTGTCACAGACAATTGGCCATCCATCGGCTTATTTTTCCGTTCCAGCACTTCCACTTCAAATTTATCGGCAATGAAGGGGTTACCTGCATTAGCGCGAAGTTCCAAATGATCGGTTAGTGCAGGAATGTTCTGCTCGCGGCGCTGCCGAGCAAAGGAGCGAAAGTCCCACCAGTCTGTAAAAGTTCCAATGGCCAAATAAGTGGACTGCGTTTGAATCGACTGGCCTGAGGGGAGATTGCCGATGGGGTGCTCAAGACCAAGAAACCAATCACTTTTAACTAGCGTTTGGCAAGGATTCCAGCAGAGTCCTCTTGAAAGCTTATCCCCACGGCTAAATAGCCAATTCTCGCTGATTCGACTTATTTCCCAATGATCAAAGCTTCCCGCATGTGGTTCATGAAGATCAAGGTAGCTTCCATCGTAAGGGAGAATCATCCGATTCGGTTCAAAACGGAAGCTTTCCATGAGCTGTAGGGAATCTGCGGTTGGATCGCCGGATTCATTGTCGAGAATATAATAGTGCTCAATCATGCCATTGGGCTGCAAACGTCCGACAGAGCGAATGCTCAGACCGGGGAAATCTTCCGAAAGGTATAACGCCTCCATAACCTGTACATCGTCTTCAGCATATACTCGGACACTTTCGGCTTTTTTCTTGGAAAATTCAGCGGAGTAGGGTTTGCCCAGCTTGGGAAAGCTCCACCAAGTCCCGTTATCATAATGGTCGCGACGAACCCACAGATCATTGTTCTTTTTGTTGAGTGCCAGCGTACTTGCTCCATTATTAGCATACCAATAATCATTGTCTTCTCCATCAAAGCGACCGGTTAAGCCTTTAAACATCCAACTGAGCTTATGCTTAAAGGGCACCGTTGTTCCTGAGTTCAACTGGGCGCTGACCGAAACCTCGGTGGCATAGACTCCAAATTTCTTCAACCGATAAGAAAGGTTGACCGAAGCTTTACCTTTGGCTGGGATGGTGGTCGCGACCCGGTTCTCATCAAACTCAATCAGTTCGTTTGAAGGTAACTCAAAGGTAAATGTTGTTGTTTCATTAAAATGATTGACCAAATTGACATAGAGTTCTTCCTTCATCCCTAGGTATTGGGCCTGTTCACTGCCTGATAGCGAAAGCTTGGCTGGAAATTTAGGGGCAATACCGGTACGGAACTCTGCTTTGCGACCATTGATCTTCCACTCTGACATCACCACGGGGTGAGTCTTCCAATCACTCTGCTCCTCTTGGATCGCATCGACAAAGAATTCGCCCTCGACTATGGTGTGATCCGTGACCGTTACCATCTGACTTAATTCAAAGCGAATATTCTTATCATCGCGACCATTGATTTCACAGACGACGGGTTGGCCTGTCTTACTGCGAATATGGTAGCGAACGGAGTAGGATCTGTCAAAAACAAGGTCATGCTCGGCAATTTCGGTTTCAATTAGATAGTCCGGTGTATCCAGTGTGCGAATACCACGACCTGTCTTTTCAAATTCAACACGAAGCGTCTGTCCTTCCCGCTCCCAGGAGTAAGTAAAGCAATCAAAGCGGCCTTCTCGCTCCTGTCCATCTGGCTTTATCTCAATCACTCGCGTACTGTCTGCATACCAGTCGATAACTTCCATATAGGGTTTTAAAGCTTCGGTTTGGAGAATGGTTGGGATAAAATTCATCAGATGCACGCCGTCGTCTTTCTTTTCCCAGAAGAAGCCACATTTCTTGTACATTGGAACAGCTTTGGTATTCCCTGCCCAAGTAAACAGATCCAACCGCGGCCAGCCCATCTCAACGGTAGTCTCAACCGACTTAAGGATTAAAGCTTTCCCAATTTTCTTGCTATGATAATCGGGTCGGACATTGAGCAGAGGCACATAAAGTGCACCTTCATCATTGCGGTAATGAGAGAAGCTACAGAAGCCGACAACCTCATCTCCATCAACTGCTAAAAAAGCATGAAGATTGATCGAGTTCTCCATATCCTGTTCAACGCTTTCGGCTGTCCGCTGCGAATTGCCACCGCCCCAGCTTTCGTTGCCACCGGCCCCCATTGGCTCAGCGCACACCATAAACATTCCACCCTTAACAAAACAGGGCAATTTTAATTCATTTTCCGCAATATCACCAAC
>JAIMBU010000340.1 GCA_023511325.1 Gorillibacterium sp. | reverse complement strand
GTTTAAGGAATCATTCATCCTTTCCTTAGATGGCAAGATTATCGCTACCGATAAGAACTTGAAAGCACGGGGCTACAAAGCTGGGGATTCCTTCTACTTTAATCAAAAGGATCAAGAAATGATCAAAACCAAGAAACATTCTACATACTCGCAGGTTTACACCTATGACGGTGTTAAACTGATGACAGGTTATGGTCCCATTTATAAGGATCATGATCCTACTAAGGAAATTATTGCCCTCATGGCGATAAATTTTGATGCTTCTATTATTAATGAGCGTACAATGGATACCATTACAGCACCATTTATCATGGGTATTATTGTATTCTTACTTGCAGCAATTGCTGTATTTATCTTCATTTATTGGATGATCAAGCCGATTGCCCGACTGTCGGTTCAAGTCAACAAGGTGGCTGCAGGTGATCTTACCATTGAGCCGTTACTGTTAACAAGCAAAGATGAGGTTGGCCGACTAGCACGCGACTTTGGTGCGATGACCTCCAACTTAAGAAAACTGATTACCGAGGTTAACGACACCTCCACGAAAGTCTCCGTCTCAGCCCATGATCTCTCAATCAGTGCCGAGGAGACGGGTAAAGCTAGTGAACAGACGGTCAATATTACCCTAGATCTAACCGCGGGGGCTGAAAAGCAGCTTACTAATTTGGAGGAGAACTCCAAAGCTTTTCGTGATATGTCCGCCTCTCTAGCCCAAATTGCTGAGAATGCCGAGAATGTTTCGCTCGCTGCAGCTAAATCATCCACCGTAGCCCAAGAAGGTGGACAAGCAATTATGCTGAGTAATCAACAAATGAATACGATGGATCGTAAAATAAGTGATCTTTCCACGATTATTAAGGATCTCAGTGGCCTTTCGCAGGAAATTAAAAACATCCTTGAGATTATTACAAATATCGCCGCTGAAACCAACCTCCTTGCACTTAATGCTTCGATCGAAGCTGCTCGTGCGGGTGATCACGGAAGAGGCTTGGGTGTGGTTGCCTCCTCCATCCGTAAACTGTCAGAACGTTCCACAACTTCTGCTAATCAAATATCCGAGCTCATAGCACTGACAGTCAAGCAGATGGAATTAGCGGCTGAAACAATGGCCGATACTGCTGTTGAGGTCGCCTATGGTAGCCAATTAGTCCGCAGTGCCGGTCAAGCGTTCACCGATATTGAGCATTCCGCTATTCAGACAGCTACCGCAATCGAGGAGGTTACCGGAACGGTTCGCATCTTATCGATCAACTCGGAGAACCTTGTTCAATCCTTAGAAGTACTAGTTGGGGTGGCAAACGTTACGGTAGAGGGTGCTCAGAACATGTCAGCAGTAGCTCAGGAGCAGCTCGCCGCCATGGAAGAGGTTGATGCATCCGCAACCCTATTATCTGGTTTGTCAGAGAAGCTTCATCTATTAATCGAACGCTTTAAAGTATAAGAATTACGTGCAAAACTAGGCAAAATCCTCTTCATCCCAACAATTACACTTATCGTAGCCACTCGCAAGGGGCTGTCTTAATAGGGTAGCCCCCAAATGAGCTCATCCCAAAATCAAACCAAAAATCCTCCAAGACCACAATAAAAGTGGAACTGGAGGATTTTTTTCTAAAGTTTTAAACATTTAAAGCGTGCCATCCCAAAAACCAAGAATGACTTTTGGGATAGTACCTTGTGTTAAATATTCGCATAAAGCAGGAGCTTGGACTCTGCTGGCGATAACTCAATACGATGCTCTTTGCTTCCCGCTGCTAAACGACATACATGTCCATTCCATATATCCCGAACGATAATTTCCTTAGCGGAATCAATGCCCATTCTTTCCAATGATGCCAGCTTGACGCTTTCCCTCTCAACATCGAAGTTAAATGCAGCAACGAAAATACCTTCCTCTCCACGGAGCATGAATAGATCCTCGCTTTTGGTACCGCTGTTACCCTCAACGGGGCGGAAGCTTTCACCCCGCCTTATAAGCATCATAACATCCTTATTCGTCATCCATTCCTTCGCCCGCCGCGATGCTTCCCCCATTCGGTAGTCATCGCCGAGGAGGAACGAGGTGCCAGCAATAACTGCGCTGTTCAATCGACTTCTCCCCTCATGCTCACTGGTTGGCCGCTGATTCGCGCTTTTATAAAGGACAACATGATCAGGATCATTAAATCGATAGAGGTTATCGTTGATCCACCAGCCATACGTAACCGCATTCAGCATATATTCTGTATCGTTAATCGTTCCGAAAGCATCACAGGAGACACGGCGGCTATGCGCATAACCATGAGGAAACAGCGGAGCTATAGACAGATTGATTAAAAATGGCCGACCGATCCGTTCTGGGCTTAACACTTCACAAATATAGGCCATTCCTTTGTTATACGCTTGAATGCCTGTACGTACGCTCTCGTCATGGAATATGCCCTCCATTGAGCCATGCGTAAGAAAATCCAGCTTTACATACTCAAAGCCCTTTTCTACGAAACTCGCTAACATCCTTTGGATTCGACTCTGTGCCGCAGGATGAGTGGGATCGATTGCATACGCGCCATCCAGCTTGGGCAGAGGATTACCTGCATGATCCTTGATCAGAATATCTCGGTAAAGGATCGCTCCCTCCGTCCCTTCAACTGGGGTAAACGGATCACTTCCCCAGAAAGCAAAAGGCGTATAATAAATGCCTGGCTTCTGTCCATTCGCCTTCACCCTGCGTACTGCTTCATTTAGCTCCTTCTCCGTCAGCGCGTTCCAGTGGGCATCAAAATTGACATATAGGCTCCCCTGATCATCAGCGAAACCGTTATGCTGTAATTGCTGCGAGAAAAAATCAGAGGTATGTGTATATACATCATAATCAAGCTTACCCATTACGGCTGACCAACTATTCCAGCCCATTGGAACGCCTCCACTCCATGGAAGCGCGGGAAATAGTGTTGCATTGGCCTTACCGTACGCTTCAAGCCCATCGCGATAATCTGCATATGCCCCAATGAAAATCATCGGCGATGTGATGCTTTTACCGCGAATAGAACCATGTGGAACTGTATCCCGCGTCTGCAGATCGGCTACTCCTGCAAATACGCGAAGTCTGCCGACAGCTCCCGCAAACGTACCTTCTACGACCAACCCCGTTTTCCAAATATCATGCGCAACCGATCCAAGAACAAAACCATTTCTACTCGTTGTACGATAGATAGCAGTCACTTCATAGCTTTGTACGCTACATGGAATAGCATGAGAAGCATATCGAACCCATTTATCGTTATCAAACGGGACAAACAATGCCCTTATCTCTTCGTTTGCCCCTGCATCACCACCAAATTCCAAAACCGTTCCATCATTCAAATAGGCGGCAAGCGGTGTTAGTTCATTCGTCTCCCACTCCGATTCACACTCGACCTCCAACTCAGCGAATATAAAAGGAAGCTCCTCATACATTCGAATATGCTGAAGCAGCACTGGTCTGCCCTGCTCTTCATGCTGGAAAGTCCAGCGGACACCCTGCCCGAAGCCATCCTTGATCAATTGCACCGACGCTGTATTTATGATGTGCTTACTATAATTCGTGGTCCGCAATTGCTCGAATCCATAACGTGCTTCTGCATAAAGCCCGTTCATCGCTTCCCCATTACTCCAGCGCAGCGTCAATGCTCCCTCTGCCAAATTCGCTGCTACCTGAACGATCCCATTATCAACCGTATAATTATCAAGTATTTGCTCCAGCTTGATTTCACCAATCATCACATAAATCAGCTCCTTATTAGAAAAAAGGTCAACAAAGCTGACCTTTTTCTCGCAAATCTATTGCTTATTTCCATAGCTCCAGACGAGTTTTGTAGTTACTCGAATATATCGCTTCGACCTTTTCATCTCCAGCCAATTTCATATCGCTCAACATTTTGTCGAACATTTTATTTGCTTCATCAGCCGATTTAGCCATTATTGCTTTTGTTATGGCCTGCTTTACGATATCATTCACCTTCTGCTCATTCAGTGACTCAGTCGTTCCGCCCTGTGGTCCAAGACCTTGATAAACGGACGTGTCATACACTGAATCAGACAGGTTCTTGAGTGCCATCTGATCGATTTCGTTGCGCTCATAACGTCCAGGCAGATCATATGGCGTTCCATCAGAACCCAACCCATTCTTTACGAACCAAGTCCATTTACGAACGCCCGTTTCCTTCGCATAGGCATTCCAGTCGTCCTTAAAGCCTTGCAAGGTTTCGGCACGCGGTGTATGCTTGCCATCCTTCATATCCCAGTGTACACCCTCAATTCCCCACATCAGCAAATATTGGCCTTCCTCACTAGCCAGGAAATTCATAAATTTCATGGTACGTTCCGGATTCTTGTTTGCCTTTGTAATCGTGATTGCGTCCCAACCAAGTGAGCTACGACCACCGTAGGTAGTCTTATCAGTAGCGACTCCGTCTGCTACTACCTTGTAAGGAAAGAATTGGGCTTCGATACCACGGTCTTGTTTGAGAATCGTATTGGCAGCACCCGCATCCCAGGTAGATCCTGTCGATGCTAGCACTGAACCTGTCGCTAATTTTTGTTCCCATACCTGCTTCTTGTTAATCGCCCACTCCTTGTCAATCAAGCCTGCACGAAAGAGATCATTCATATAAAGGATCATATCGCGATACTTTGGATCCTTCACCTCAAATTGCAAAGCTCCGTTGTTCTCATAAAAAGGCATCATACCAAACATGCCTCTGAAGGTACCAATTGATCCCGAAAAATTATCAGAATCCATGGTCAAAGCGATTGTTTCCTTGC
>JAIMBU010000339.1 GCA_023511325.1 Gorillibacterium sp. | reverse complement strand
CCTCCATTATCTGTTGAAACTGAAGGTAGACTACCGAATGGCCATCTATCTAGTGGATTTGGAGGGACTGCACTATGCGGAGGCAGCGGCAGTCATGTCGCGAAATGTAACAGCCTTCAAGGTGCTTCTGCACCGAGCCCGAAAAAAACTGAAGCAGATTTACGAAAAGGAGGAATGGCACGGTGAAACGGACAGCTGGGGAGCAAGCGTTTCTCGATGAGGTCTATACGAAAGCGCGTTCGATGGAATATGACAAGCTGGAGGAGGAGAAGGTCCGGTTTAATCAGCAAGTGTTAGTAGAGCGGCGCAACCGTAGGCTCGCTGGGATAACACTCGTAGGCGCTGCTGCTCTCTTCATTCTCTATTTCAGCGACTTTGACTCTATATTATGCATATTTGTTTCCATTGGTCTGATTCTGCTCGGTATTATTCTGGAAAAGGCGGATCTGCTTTGGCACGCAGCAGCCACGGTGCGAAGGGGGAACGGGAAATGGAATTGATTGTGGATCGACTTAGCAAAAGATACGGCAGCAAGACTGCGCTTGATTCGGTCAGCTTTGAGGTAGGAGAAGGAATCCACGGACTGCTCGGCCCAAATGGTGCAGGAAAAACCACACTGATGCGTCTTCTGACGACGCTGCTGTCGCCTTCCTCGGGCACGGCATCCATCGGAGGACATCCACTGTCTGATAAGAAGCGTATCCGGGAATCGGTTGGCTATCTGCCGCAGGAGTTTGCTTTTTACCCTGGTATGACCGTGTTTGAGGCAATGGATTATCTGGCGCTGCTCTCTGGACTGGACAACCGGGCAGAACGCAAGCGGAAGATTGGTGAATTGCTAGAGCAAGTAAATCTGGCGCAGCACCATAAAACCAAGGTAAAAGCGCTGTCGGGAGGCATGAAACGCCGACTCGGCGTGGCCCAGGCGATGGTGCATGAACCGAAGGTGCTGATTGTCGACGAGCCTACAGCGGGTCTTGATCCAGAGGAGCGCATCCGCTTTCGCAAGCTGCTCGGGCGATTTGCCGAAGGAAGAATTGTCCTGCTGTCCACTCATGTTGTGGAGGATGTGGAGTCTACCTGTGAGCAGGTAACCATTCTCAAGCAAGGGACACTGAAGTTTCACGGTAAAGTAGGCGAGCTAACCAAAGCGGCGGAAGGACAGGTATGGTCCGTCGAGCTTGATAAGGCGCAGTGGGAGCGAGAGCGAGAACGTTTTGTTGTCTTGTCAGCGGTAGCGGATGGACCCTCCATGCGGGTTCGTTTCTTGGCACCAGATCAGCCGTTTCCACAGGCGATTTCGGTTACGCCCTCAATCGAGGATGCCTACCTCTATCTGATGGGAAAAGAGGGACAACTCATATGATCACGCTTATCCGCAAGGAAATCCGCATGCTTTTGCGCAGCATTGTCTTCTACTTGCTGATTATCGTTGCTGGACTTTTCTATTTCAGCCAATATGCTACACAGAATACTTGGCACGAATTAAAAGCGCCCACTCCACCCGTGGAGCAGCAAAACGTGGAGCATCCGAATTACGGCTGGCGAGCACCAACAGACGTTCAGACACTCTCAAGCAATATGATTAGAAGCATGACCTGGGAGTTGGAGGAAGGAACAACCTACAAAACCAAGCTTGTCATCAATACGAAGGTCAAGCTCAGCGAGCAGGAAAAGGTCTATTTTCAGCAAACGATCACCAAGCTAAGGTCACTTGTCGAGCAGCCGGAAGGGCATACGATGGATGATGCTTGGGTGCTCAGCGAGGAACTGAATGAGAAGCTGGGCGGCAATAGTATGTATCAAGAAGGAATGACGACTTACAGCAGTGCCATAGAAACCTACGAGGATGCTCTCCTGCTCCATGAAGAGAGTCTGGTACAGTACAATGAGAAGGTGAAGCAAGGCGAGCTGCTACCTGGAGCAGCCCGGTTGTTCTCCGATTACATGGCCATTACAGCGGGGATTTTCCCCGTATTTTTGGCAGCCTTCCTGCTCACACGCGATCGTTCCAGCCGGATGTACGAGCTGATCAACAGCCGCCGCATTTCCGCCTGGAAGTACGTAAGCTGCCGATTTTTCGCCTTTGCTCTGCTGCTTTCCGCCGTCTATTTACTTTATTCGCTGATGGCTGCCTGGCAGACGGTTCAGGCAATTGGCATACCCGGACAGCTTGGCTCAACAGCCGTTACCTTTGTTGCTTATACCGCAGCCTGGGTGCTACCCACGATCTGGACATCCATTGCCTTCGGGATGTTTGCTTCAATGCTGTTGCGCAGCAGTATTGCTGCCATTGCTCTAAACATCATCTGGTGGTTCCACTCCATGCTTCCACTTACTGGCTCCTACGGCTTGACCAAGCTCCTGATCCGCTTTAATACCCCAGACGAATACCTGCTGTATCGGGAATCTATTCAAACGATTCTGGTAAATCGACTCTTCTACACCGGGCTGGTCATTTTACTAGTTGGAGCAACAGCTTTCCTCTGGGAGAGAAGCCGCTGCAGGGAAACGTCAGGACGATTCCGCTTGGGTAGAAATAAGCACCACGAGCTTCAACCAGCAGTGAGCGAGAGATGAGGATGAATCCGAAAACGGTAGGGATGCTTGCCTGGTATAACACCAAGCTGCTGGCCTCTTATCCCTGGTTGCTCGCCATTGTTCTGATCGGCAGTCTGTTGTTTTTTCTTGAGCCCGCGCTCATGGATGCCAAGGCAGTAGGCAGTCTGGGTGAATATCTGGTGGCTATATTGGGCCTCCTGCTATTCCCGCATCTCTCTCTGCTGGAGGAGGGTGGAATCGGGGAAGGGCTGTTCGCGAAGCGCATCCAGCATCCGTTTATCTTGGTTTTGCGCTGGCTGATAACGGCATTATTTTCCTTCCTACTGATTATGTTCCTTTTTCTGGCGTTGCTGAGTGCCGGAGCCACGTTTGCGTTATTCCCGATGATCACTGGAAGTGGACTCACTCTACTTGCTCTCGGTACCTTTGGTATGCTCATTTCGCAGTTGACGCGTCAAGTCGCTGCTGGCTATATCCTTGCTTTTGCTTGGTACTTGGTCGATTTGATGACAAAGGGCAAATTTACCGGCAACTTCTACCTATTCGGTATGCTCTCTGGGGAATGGCAGCAGCAGAAGCTCTGGCTCGCCCTATTAACTGTCGTATGTGTCACGCTTTGCGCCGTAATGACCCGGTATAAACGCTTGGGTTGATCGAATTTTCTTCGTCATTGTTCTGACCTTGCCCTTTCAGGCAGGGTCTTTTTTCTTTCCACAGAACTTATGAAATGAGCTTATAGCTGAATTTCGATTATCCATTGGTAAACGAAACGTAGGATGGCTTAGTAGCTACACAGGCGTTTTGTCATGGGTTCTCTTATAATCATCTGTTTTCTTATAGAAATCTAATATGTACCATATACTCCCAAAATGATCCATGTGTTTTAATATAAGAGTAAGGAGGAACGAGAGAAACGAACACAAATCATACAACTATCCAATGAGGTAGGAACGGGGGAAAAGAGATCATGAGCGTGACGAATCCTTCCGTCAGCTTGACAGTACGAAAGACTTCTACGGCAGGAAAATTTCGAGCTTTCTTCAAGACGGTTAGAAAATATTGGGTGTTTTACATCATGATGCTTCCAGCAATTATCATCCTGGTCATTAACAATTACATTCCGATGCTGGGAACGATCATTGCCTTTAAAGATGTGAATTATCAGAAAGGAATCCTAGCCAGCGATTGGGTTGGCTTAGATAATTTTAAATATCTATTTGCCACGGATACTGCAACAAGGATGATTAGGAATACGTTGGCATACAACACAGCATTTATTTTGTTAACACTTGTTATTTCCGTTGCCTTTGCAGTGATGTTTAACGAAATGCGCAACCGTTTATTATCTAAGTTTCATCAGAGTGCCATGTTCCTACCCTATTTTCTATCTTGGGTGGTAGTCAGTTACTTAGTTTATGGATTCCTGAGCACAGATCACGGTTTTGTTAACAAGACGTTGCTGCCATTCTTCGGAATGCAGCCGATCGAGTGGTATTCTGATGCCAAATATTGGCCGGTTATCCTGATTCTCGTTAAGCTATGGAAGGAAATTGGATACACCACGGTCATCTACATGGCTGGTATCCTCGGTATTGATCATGAATATTACGAAGCGGCACTGATTGATGGTGCCACCAAATGGCAACAAATCCGGAAGATTACCATTCCGCTCATCGCGCCAGTCATCATCGTAATGACGCTATTGCAGATCGGTCGGATTTTTAATGCAGACTTTGGATTGTTCTTCCAGGTAACGCGAAATGCCGGAGCCCTCTACTCGACAACCCAAGTTATCGATACGTATGTTTACCAAACGTTCCTCGCCATTGGTGATATTGGTATGTCATCAGCTGCCGGATTGGTTCAATCGATTGTCGGGTTCCTATTAATCTTTCTAGCGAACCTGTTGGTCCGGCGTATAAGCAAAGAGGATGCATTATTCTAAAGGAGAGTAGGAGTCATGAGCATACAAGTGGAACAACCCATTAGTCCAGACCGAGTAGTAAGGGACAGACGTAAGCGCAAAAAGAAAGTGAATGAAATCTCCAATCTTTCTAATCTGCTGATCAACATCTTTTTCTGGATTTATACAGGGCTTTGTGTGATTCCACTTTTACTTGTTGTTATTGTTTCTTTCTCCGATGAGACGGATGTACTGATCAAGGGATACAGCTTCTTTCCGAAGAGTCTTGATGTCGCTTCGTACGCTTTCCTGCTC
>JAIMBU010000338.1 GCA_023511325.1 Gorillibacterium sp. | reverse complement strand
CTTTCTGATACCCACTTGATGGGCGAGTTGCGCCATTGCCACCTGCCTTACATAGCTATAAAAAAACGAACTGAAATGTGTCATTTTCGATTGGAGGAACACGATGGATAAACGGTTAGTGGGAAAAATAGCTGTCATTACAGGAGCTTCAAGTGGAATTGGTGCCATTATGGCTCGTGATTTGAGTCAACTCGGTGCGATTCCAATTATGATCGCCCGTTCAGAGGATAAGTTACGTCTGGCGGCTCAAGCCGTGCCTGGAGAACATGAGCTGATTACCCTTGATGTAAGCAACACAGAGCAGGTTCAGACGGTCTTTGCCCAGATAACGAAAAAGTACGGAAAGATTGACATTCTGATTAATAGTGCGGGCTATGGTATATTTGATACGGTTGTTGATACGCCTCTTGAGAAGCTAGAGGATATGATGAACATCAATTATATGGGAACGGTTCGCTGTATCAAGGCCGTCTTACCCCAGATGCTTGAGCAGGGTAGCGGACATATTGTTAATATTGCCTCACTGGCGGGCAAGATCGGCTCCGCTAAGGGCGGTGGGTATTCTGCAACCAAACATGCCGTGCTTGGTTTTACCAATTGCTTGCGATTTGAATTAGCTGGCACAGGTGTGAATGTATCGGCTATTAATCCAGGTCCGATTGATACTAACTTTTTTGCTATTGCTGATCCATCGGGTGGTTACGTGAAGAATATACAGTGGCTGATGTTGCGTCCTGAGAAGGTATCAGCAGCCTGTATGAAAGCAATCATTCATCGTAAGGCTGAGATCAATCTTCCTAGACTAGCAGGCATAGGCAGCAAGCTTTATCAAATCTTCCCACGAGCGCTGGACAAATACCTGTTCGGAATGCTCAATCAAAAATAAATAGGCAAAAATGGGACCTCTCAAAGGATTTTGAAAGGTGTATATCTTTGCTGTTTGTCGTATTTTAGTTTCGGATGTCGGGAAATAGAGTAAAATAGGTACAAGTACAAATACGTTCGTTAATGAAGGAGAATTTTAAAAGATGTCCAGCTCATTCTTAAGTCTTGCTATTCCATCCATCCTAGTCACCCACCTTGAAGAGCGAGGGATAACAGAACCTACAGCTATTCAGGAGCAAGCGATACCCGTTATAGCAACAGGTAAGGACCTTATAGCCGAATCTCAAACAGGGACAGGGAAAACACTCGCCTACCTGCTTCCCGTGATGACCGGGATCGACGTCAACCGCAAGGAGGTACAAGTTGTTATTCTGGTGCCTACACGTGAGCTTGGTATGCAGATTGTTCGTGAGGCGGAGAAGCTGGCAGTCGAGCTTGGCACCAGTGTCCAGCAATTGATCGGCGGAGCCGCATTATCCCGGCAGATCGAGAAGCTGCGAACGCATCCTAATCTTGTTGTTGGTACACCTGGGCGTGTGCTTGAGCTGATTAATAAGCGTAAGCTTTCCTTGCACTCTGTCAAGACCATCATTGTCGATGAGGTCGATCAAGTATTTGACTTGGGATCGAAAAAAGATGTGGAGCTAATCCTGGCAAAAGCTATGCGTGATCGGCAAATTTTATTCTTCTCGGCAACCATTACGGCTTCGATTCGCGAGATGGCGGATAAATGGATGAAGGACCCCGAGGAGATCCGCATCGAGCCACAGAAGAAGGCCGCGGATACGCTTCAGCATCTTTATTTTGTCACGGAGGAACGCAACAAGATTGACATGCTCCGACGGATCGTCCGGCAGTACAACCCGAAGACGGCTATCGTCTTCTTGAATGATACCGAGGATATTGCTGAGATTGCGGCAAAGATTAAGTACACCGGTTTGTCGATAAAGGCACTCTATGGCGATTCGGGTAAACTGGCTCGCGCCCATGTTATGAAGGGCTTTCGGGAAGGAAGCTTTCAACTGCTGCTTGCTACCGATATAGCGGCGCGGGGGTTGGATTTTCCTGGCTTGACTCATGTGATTAATTTTGATCTTCCCATTGATGCGGATCATTATGTTCACCGCGCCGGTCGAACTGGTCGGATGGGGCAGGCGGGCACGGTTATTTCGCTGCTTGTCGAGAAGGAGCGTTTCATCATCAATAAATTTAGCAAAACGCTGCATATCCCCTTTGTCGATCAGACGTTATTTGGTGGCGAGGTGCTTGCTCCGGGCGAAGCGCGGCGCGGCAGTGAGCGCGGCGCGGCTGCGGCTAAAGGCGCAAGCGTTGAGCGGAGCGAAAGCAGCCACAAGGGTGCGGGTGAAGCGGCAGGTGCGAGCAGTGAACGCGGCACGGCTGCGGCTAAAGGCGGTGCAAGCGTTGAGCGGAGCGAAAGCAGCCGCAAGGGTGCGAGTGAAGCGGCAGGTGCGAGCAATGAGCGTGGCACGGCTGCGGCTAGAGGCGCAAGCGTTGAGCGGGGCGAAAGCAGCCGCAAGGGTACGCGCGATGTGGCAGGTGCGAGCAGTGAACGCGCGGCTAGCGCAAGCGGCGTTGTTGCTGAGCGGAAGCCGCGCACAGTGGACAGGCAGACTGTGACGCCGGGTGGCAAACCCGCTGCGGCTACTCGCCCGAAGAGCCAACGCGAACGTGAGCGTGAGCGCAAGGCCAAAGGCGCACCGAAGTGGCTGAAAGCGAAGCAGCAGGACAACAAAGGCGACATTTGAAGCGGCTACTTGTTACTCTCGCTTCGCTGATCGTGTTGGCTGTCTTGCTTGCGGTGGCTACGGTATGGTATGTACGTCCCACGCAGACGCTTGATCTGAACTATCAGGAAGTGGATTTCCAGAAAAAGGTTGAATCAATCATCCTTTCAAGAAGCTTAACCGTTTCGCTAACGGATGAGGAGCTAAGCAATCTGCTTAAGCGAGAGCTTAGTCTAGATGCGGAGCCCAATCCCCACACTCAGATTACCGGAGCGCGTTTCCAGCGTCAGGGCAGTGAACTTACCGCCGAGCTAACTGTGCTGCTGCGGGATAAACTCCCTGCTCAGGTTCGGCTGGTTTATCAGTTGGAGTGGAATTCACCAACGCTGAAGTTGCAATTCGTCAACGCCAGTGTAAAGGGAAAAGATATACCGAGCAGTTGGTTAAAGCTCGGAGACATCTACACCAACATCGATGAGAAACTTCCTCCCTTCGTTACAATAGCGAGTGTCGATTTTGCCGGCAATGACATCTTATTTAAGTTAGGTATCAACAAATAAAGGAGTTTAACATGGAGAAACCCGTCATTCAAGAGAGATATTTGGATCACGCCTTATTTCAATTCATTTTTCCCTTCTCGATAAAGTCGGGTATGCAAGCTGATTTAAAGGCTCAGTTGAAGCAAGACGGGTACAAAATGTTTTTTCTCAACGACCTCGCCAGCGAGGATGCATATTACGGAGAAGGTTACCATGTATCCCATCGGCATATGGAGCGCTATTATCTTCCGTTTACGGGCAACGTTCTCTTTCCTCATAGTGAAGATCCTGAGGCCTTCCAGCGGTACTCACGAAGCATTGAGCGTGAGGGTATCTTAGAAAGTCGGCATAATAGCATTCCTTTTCGTGTATTGTCGGCAGATGTTGTGATCTGTCCGTTCAAGCTCGGGTTTATTACCATCCGGATTCGCCTGGATAAGCCCGCCTTAACCTATACAGAGGCTTTGGAATTCGCCAATCGCTTCCGCGTGCTGCAGGATGTCAGCTTGCCGGATGATCTGACTTTTGTGAACTATGAAAACCAGAAGTACAAGGAAATTGAAGATTTTATTTTTAAGGTAATTGTCGCCAGTACACTGCCTTTTTTTGATAGTGAGGATATGGAGGGTGCTTATTTTGAAACGATGCCCTTCTTTGTAGATGAGCGGATGTATGTGCAAGCTTTCTATAGCTTTGAGGATCAGTTGCCCATTGATGATGTAGAGCAGTACCGCGCTGCGCGTATTGACGGGCTTAACATTAATGGGCAACCCTTTATCAGTTCAACCAACCCTGATTATATCGCCAGCTTTGTGGCCCAGCATGCTTATAAAAGATGGGGCCCAGATACCTATTATGTGATGGACGAGAATTCGTTTAACTGTATAACCAATCTGAAGGGGACGAAGATGAAGGGATTAGCCAATCAGATGTATGGCGAATACTATTATGGGCTTTTGCTCACTCTGTTTCACAAAATTGTCCTACTCAAGTTGAGCAACAACTACTCTAAAGTCCGTTATGATCGCAATTCGGATGATATAGAGGAATTGATTGGTCATATCACCCGCTTCTCCTCCAAGTACTTCTTCCAGGAAATGGTGACGCAGTCTCAGGGAAAAGAAATATTTGGTCAATTGCGCCGAATTTTTAGCAACAATGATCTCTATGAGGATGTCAAGCAGACGTTAGGGGATTTATACAAATACCAAAGTGATATTACCAGCCGCCGGACGAGTTATATGATCATGATTTTCACGGTGTTCACGGTGATTAGCGGGATCTACGGAATGAACCAAGTTATCGAGGATCTGAAGGGTCAGATCGATTGGAGCATCGTCAGCACCTACTCACTGTTTCAATACATCGCGCTTATCGTCACGATTGTTGGGCTGATCACTGGAATTATGCTGGGACTTCGTATGGTGTATCAAACCATCAAATCCTGGAGGAAGAAATTTCGCAAGGATGTTTTTTAATCATTCTGTGTCTTCAACGAGTAAGAGGTTCGAGCCTGAGTGTCGTATTATCCGACATACAGGCTCATTTTTTCATTTAAATTTGAAGTCAAACACCAAAGCTTGAGCAAAACCAATACTTGGATCAATTGTACAG
>JAIMBU010000337.1 GCA_023511325.1 Gorillibacterium sp. | reverse complement strand
CCCCAGCACTCACTATTGCCTCAACGGTTTTGGCAATTTCGCGACCACCCTCCATCTTGACTGCCTTGCTTCCACCCTCTCGGATGATTCTGCCCACATTAAATAGCGTTGAATCAAGACTCCCATGATAGGTTAAGAAAGGCATGTCCGTCACAACAAAGCTCGTGGTCACAGCCCGATTAACGGATCGGCTGTGATAAATCATATCTTCAATTGTAACAGGCAACGTGGAATCATAACCAAGTACTACATTCCCGAGCGAGTCACCTACTAGGATCATATCCATTCCCGCCTCATCCGCCAGTTTAGCCGATGGGTAGTCATAAGCAGTAATCATGGTAATCGGTGTGCCCTCTTGTTTCATTTTACGCAGCTTTAGCGTTGTAAGCGGCTTGCGTTCAATCATGATTTATTCTCCTCCTTTGTATACCTGGAACGCTAAAAAACCCTTTAGGCCGAAACTAAAAGGTCATCCATACACAAAGAAGCTGTGTCGGTATGAACCTCTGTCTCGGGCTTTGCAGCTCTGAGCAGAATCCTTCATCCTCCAACAAAAACCATCATCCGGTTTAGTGAGAAACATAGCCAGTGCAGTTCCCGAAAGATACCGCCCGTCTATTTATTATAGCAAAAGCATGGTAAGAAACCCATGATTATTTTTACCCTGTATAAGATGAACTTCAAACTCCACCTTTCCCGAGTCAATCGTAATTACGGAGAATGTGTGGATTTGACGGCAATGTTACACACCGCCCACACGTTTATCCTGGATTTAAAAAATATCTCCAGAAAATATTTTATGCTCATTTCCATCCGCTGTTCGGATAATCAGTGCACCTGTTTCGTCCAATCGCACGGCAAGACCTGTTACAATACCTTCAGGCATCTGTACAGAAATATTCTGACACAGGGTTAGGCTATGGGCTTCCCATAGACTACGGATCGCTGAAAACCCCTCGCGAAGATAAAGCACATACAGCTCCTCCAATTGCTTCAGGAAAGCACTAATCAACTCATAGCGATCTACAGGATTTCCGCTTTCAATCCTTAATGAGGTTGCCTTGGGCTGCAACCAATCAGGATAATCCTCCTGCTGCAGATTAACGCTTATCCCTATTCCAGCGATAATGATGGTATTCCCATCACTTCTGGGTTCAACAGACTCAAGCAATATACCGGATACCTTTCTTGCATTAATCAGCAGATCATTCGGCCACTTAATTCCAGCATCGAGTCCAGTCAACTTCCGCACAGCTCGACATAAAGCTACTGCACACAGTAGGGTTAATTGTGCCGGGTTTAGGAAGGGTTTGTCCGGTTTTAAGATGATACTCATCCAAACCCCCTTGCCACTTGGAGAAATCCACTGTCTGCCGAAACGTCCGCGACCCGAGGTTTGCTCCTCCGCCAAAACCAAAGCGCCATGAGGTGCCCCTTGAGCCACCCATTTACGGGCTTCATCCTGTGTAGAGGGCAGGGAGTCATAAAGCCGCAGTTCTCGGCCGAACATGGAAGTCTCAAGCCTACTCTGAAGCAAAGTGGAATCCAGATGTTCATATAAAGCATGATCATGATCCATCATTCATAAGTCCCCTTCTAGATTGACAGCTAAAGTTTTTCTTCTTCGATAGCCAGCTCGGCTGCTCGGTGCAGTAATGCTTCTTTCTCATTCGTCAGTTTGTTGCATGCTGCTTCACCGAGGATCTGACGCAGGACACGGCCTAACCAGGGACCAGAGCTTCTTAGGGTAACCGCCAATACATCTTGACCATTAATCTTTAAATCATCCATTCCTTTTACAGTCATCTCTTTGAACCAAGTTAATCCATTAAGCAGAACAACAGTCTCCCATTGTTCTGTGTGCATATGAACAGCAGTTGAATCCACCGCAATCTCGTTCAGGTCCGAATGAAAAACAGCCATTGTTTCTAACCAAGTCAGAGCTGCTTCCTCGCCATAGTAGAGTACACCTTTTTTGAAAACATCAGCCATTTCCATGGGATGATGTTCAGCAGATTCCAGATAATGATCAAATCCCAGAAAGGCACTAACTCGTTTAAGCTCAGCTTGGGAGAAGGTTAGAAGTTTCCACTCTCGTTCTGCAGCAATTGGCGTTAGCTTCATGGCTTTAGCAAGCAGGAGCCAACGCAGCTCTGGGGGCAAGGTCTCCAAATGTTTTAATACTGGCGGCAGTTCCATCAATATCCAGTCTGTGAGCGCCCAGTTGAGTTTCTCTTTCGTATTCCTCAACAATCGGCTGTCAACCAATAGAAGCAATGCTCTGTAGGGATTACTTCCCTTCATCATTCGCTCCAGTTCACTTCGTACCCGCTCCATAGCAACATGGCGAAGCAGCTTAGCATTTGCAAGTAAGGCTGACCAGGTATTAGGCTCTATTTCAAGACCATAATCAGCAGCGAAACGGATGCAGCGAATCATCCGCAAGGCATCCTCATGAAAACGCAGATCGGCTTCCCCGACACAGCGCAGTACACCAGCCTCCAGATCATGACGACCACCAAAAGGATCAAGAATCCTTCCTTTTCGATCCATCGCCATCGCGTTCATAGTAAAATCACGACGGCGTAAATCCTCTGTTATATCGCTGACAAACACAACCTCTCTCGGACGGCGGAAATTCTCGTACTCTAATTCCGTCCGAAAGGTTGTGACTTCAAATCCAAAGCCCCCTGAAAGTACAGTTACCGTTCCATGCTTCAATCCAGTTGGAATCACCTTTGGAAACAGCGCTATAACATCCTCTGGTCTGGCTGATGAAGCTAGGTCGATATCTTTAACGGGGCGATTCAGCACCGTGTCTCTGATAAAACCGCCGACAAAAAAAGCTTTATGGCCTGCTTCTTCAAGACAAGTAAGAACCGCAGTTGCTGCTTTCTTCATTTGTTTATTCCCCATAGCTTAGGTATAACAAATGCTGTCATGGCAATCTTCCTCTTCCGGAAACGGCCGTCCAAGCACACGATAATAGATTTTTTCGTATTCCTTACCAATCTTCTCATAATTAAAGTGGTGATCTGCTCGTTCGATGCAGGCTTGCGACATCTGTTGATAAAGGTGTTCGTCCTTGAATAATCGGATGACTTGTTCAGCCATAGCAGTAGTATCTCCAATCGGAGATAAAAAACCAGTAACTCCGTCCTGAACTAGCTCAGGAATACCTCCCGCAAGCGAACCAACTGTAGGAACTCCGCAAGCCATCGCTTCAAGTGCAACCAGCCCAAAGCTCTCTTTCTCCGACGGCAATAGCAAAACATCTGATAAAGACAATAGCTCGGCAACATCATCCTGCTTCCCACAAAAGCAGACACGGTTGGTAAGACCAAGGTCTTTTACCTTTTCCATCACTCGGATAAGATCGGGACCCTCACCCACAAAGACGAGGCGAGAAGGAATCTCTGCATTAACTTTGGCGAAAATATCAACAACGTCTGTCACTCTTTTTACGGGACGGAAATTGGACATATGCAATAAGATTTTCTCATCAGGACTAGCAAATTCTTTACGCAGGGACTGAACGTCACGAGGATAGAATACTCGTTTGTCAAAGAAATTATAAATGCGATCTATAGGACGAGTGATATCAAGTCTAGTTACTGTTTCGCGGATCAGATCCTGGGAAACTGCAGTTACTGCATCACTATGATTAATTGCGTAGCCAATTAAATTACTTAAAGATTGGTCCGCTGCCAGCACCGTAATATCGGTTCCATGCAAGGTTGTTACCACCTTTAAATGATCTCCTACCATCTGCTTAGCAAGAAGAGCGCATACGGCGTGAGGAATTGCATAATGAACATGCAAGAGATTTAGCCCTTCGGTCTTGGCAACCTGCGATATTTTGTTAGCTAAAGCTAAATCATAAGGCGGGTAGCGGAATACGTAATAATCGCTGACCTCAACTTCATGAAAAAAAATATTCTTGTGAAAACGTCCCAACCGAAAAGGCATGCTATGCGTAATAAAATGCACCTCATGCCCTTTCTCCGCAAGAAGCTTGCCAAGTTCAGTGGCAACAACACCTGAGCCTCCAAGTGTGGGGTAACAGGTGATCCCTATCTTCAAACGATCTTTCACACATTTTCCTCCTATTTGAACCGTTTTGGCGCTGGGAAGTACAATAATTAAAGGATGAGATCAGTCAGAAGCGGTGTTTTTGAAACAAACCCTTCCGCATAAGCCAACTGTCGCTTCATTCCAAACAGCTGATCCCTGATCTTTACCCGTTCCAGATATCCCTGAGTAAGCGGAGTCACAACAACATCCTGATTTTGAGCCGAGGGTGCAGTGAACTGACTGGCGTATGCACTTAAAGCAAGAAGCTTCTGATCATAGTAGGATGTAACATCCAGCATAAGATCTGCTTCAGCCATATCATTGATAAAATAGTAATAAGTACTTTCAACCGCAACCGGCGCTACATCCGGTCGAAAACGACGGAGCTTAGCCGAAAATACCGCTTGTTCGACGATTTGGCCACACATTACATGATCGGGATGACGATCCTCCCAATAAGGAGCAAAGACTATCCGCGGGCGGAGTCGGCGAATTTCCATAGCCACAGCCTCGATCTGCTCTGGACAGCAAAATAAACCTCGATCGGGCAGACCTAAGCAGCTACGCGCTGCAAGCCCGAGGATACTTGCAGCAGCGGATGCTTCTTGCTTCCGTAACTCAACCGTACCATTAGAGGACATTTCAGAAAACGTTAGATCACATACACCCACACGGTACCCGGCTTGAACGTGCTTGACTATGGTCGCTCCCATAC
>JAIMBU010000336.1 GCA_023511325.1 Gorillibacterium sp. | reverse complement strand
GTGGTGGAGTGAAGGTTTTGGTCGGAACGATTACCGGAGCGGGCCGCAAATTGCTCGAGAAGCGGATCTTTTTATAGAAAACATCCACACGCCAGTTCAAAACCAAAACAACCTCTGGCTTGACAATCTGGACGGGGAAGCCTTAACCGATTGCTATTTGCAATGTGTTGCAGATTGCGCCGAATTTGAGATTTCGACAATGGTGGTGCACCTGCCCGACGAAGACAATCCATATAACGCATTGGGACTGGATAGAATCAAGAGAATCACTGAAAAAGCTGAACAACTTGGCGTCAATGTTGCACTGGAGAATTTACGGAACTTTACCAATTTGTCATATGTGCTGGAACAAGTGGATTCCCTGCGTATTGGATTCTGTTATGATTGCTGCCATCACAACAATTACAATCCGGACGATGATTTATTATCCATGTACGGTTCACGGTTGATGGCACTACATTTACATGATAATGGCGGAAGTTATGCCCAACACCAGTTACCCTTTGACGGAAAGATTGATTGGTCTACAACCATGAAAAAAATTGCAGAAACGAATTATTCAGGTGCGACTGCATTAGAGCCCATGAATTGGGATTATACGGATTTATCGGCTAAAGAGTTTTTACATAAAGCGTTTGAACGAGTAAAAAGGCTGGAAGCATTAAAGCACTATAATCCATGAAAACAGAAATAATCTAAAACTAGACACCCTACACCAATCATGTGGAGTGTCTAATATTGATGATACGAAATCAATAAGTGAGATGTGGCAGTATTACTCAAAGGCATGATTGTAATGATATGATAGTGTACAGTTAGGCACTGGTATTAAGCTAACTGATAATGATTGCACAATGAACATCACAAGGCTGCCGTAGGTCGAGTGGATCTTTACTCCCCCGAGATTTGGCTTTTACATATTGACGAATCTATACTTTAATAAACTGCCTTGAAGGGGGGGTAGGGATATCTAACTCTTGTACTTAGTTAAGTTTATTATTTCTCATTCTCTTAACCGGTGTCCACTTTTTATTCTAAGTCCATAGCGAGGTTAATTATGAGTGTATTTTTAATATCTAATAGAATACGTACTAATATTAGAGTAGGCAAAAAGAAAATAGCATATTCTGTTTTATTTTCATCCATTTTTGGATTTACATTGGGTTTCGTTGCTAAAATACTCGATTCACCTATAATCTCTAACGAAATTTCAATATCAATTTTAGGCTCCATCGGAAGTAACTGGGGAATGTGGATATTTATTTCTACTTTGATAGCTGTATATTCTTACACGCCTAAATTAGCCGCAATACGTGTTTCTATATTCCTTATTTCAGTGCTATTTTCGTATTACACATATACAATATTAGTACTTGAACTTTTTCCATTAAAATATATTATTTTTTGGTGCATCCTTGCATTACTATCAACGATTCCAGCCTATATAATGTGGTTTTCTCATGCTGATCACTTAATTTCTAGTATTATTACAGCGTTACCAATTTCCGTAATTGCATTTGAAGGATATAAAATCTATCTTTCTACGGCAAGCTTTTATGAAAAATTCAAGCCATCCGAAAATGTTCTTGTAAGTGATAGAGACTATTTTTTTATGCTTAGCACTGAAATATTATATGCTTTAATGATAATTATTATTTTACTTCTTGTTCCTAAAAGAAAAAAGCAATGTTTATATATTATTCCGTTTTCTGTAGTTGTATTTTTTGCTTTAGTGACAATAATACTTTAATCATTAGAATCTATATGGCATCTCAATCTTTATCAGTCAATAAGGTTCTTGTAAGACTAATAGAGGTTCACCTTCCACTGGACGACACCGACTTATTGAAATATGGAGGAGGAAAGATTAAACTAACGGGTAACGATAATTGAAGAAATCGCCACATCATAGGTGATTTTTTTCTTTATTTATCTAAAAAAACAATATACGATAATAGTGCCTAGATTCATCGCAATATTACGTGCTCTAGTCATATAGAGTGCTGTGTGTCGCTCATAAGAAAACCTTGAATAATGTCACATTTACCTATTCGATGAGCTCAAGCGCTGAAGGATGCTTGAGCTTCAATGTTATATAGGATTCTGATATCGAGATTCTAAGGCAGCAGCAGGATTTTCTTTGCCACATAATCGGAATCACCGACATACAGCACGTCCTGCAAGCTTCGCGCCATATCGTCGGCGGCTGGGCATGGGGCTGACTCCAGCCGCACTGGAAGAGTGAAAAATTACTTTTCGCTCTTCCAGTTTATAGTATACTAATTAATAAAAAAGCTAGAAGGAGAGAGTCATGAATCGTCGCCCCCTTAGTTTGCTGCAAGCACTATCCCTATTGGTTATTGCTGCACTATTCATTTCCTTGTTCTCTGTACACCCTGTCCATGCCGAAGGAATTACATTTGCCGATGCCACTGTGGAGAAGATTGTCCGTCTCGAGCTTGCCAAGCCGTCAGGTGCTTTGACCGAGACCGATATGGCAAGTCTCAAGGAATTGACCATTCCTGACTACAGCCAGGTGAAATCGCTGAAGGGTTTGGAGACTGCAATAAATCTGACCTCACTGACTTTTTGGGGCAATCAGGTCACTGACCTTAGCCCGCTGTCAGGTATGAAGCAGCTGCGGGAGCTTAACTTAAATTACAATCGGGTGACGAGTCTGGCCCCACTTGCCGGACTGAATGAGCTGCGTTCCTTGCTCGTCGGCCAGAATGAAATCAAGGATATCCGCCCGCTTGCCGGGCTGGTCAAGTTGACTGAGCTAGCCATTTCCCAAAACCCCATCACGGATCTGTCCCCCCTGTCGACGCTCACAGAGCTGACCGAGCTTTCCTTCGACGACACTCCCGTTTCCAATCTCACTCCGATCAGCGGACTTGGCAAGCTGCAGGAGCTCAGCTTTTATAACAGCGGGGTGGAAAACCTGGAGCCGCTAAGCCATATGACTTCCCTTGTATATATTACAATGCGGGACAATCTGGTCAGCGACCTGTCGCCGATTGTCGGGCTGCCTAACTTGAAGGGGATGGGGGCATCCAACAATTTTCTGGACTTGAATGAGCCGTCGACCAAAGCGGCGATCGCTTCGCTTCAAGCGAGGAGCGTGACGCTTTCCGATTCCTTCGGAAGCATTCAGGAACAGAGGAAAATGACGACCAATCTAAAGCTGAAGTGGTCTGCGCTGGATGAACTGCACACCGGCTCTTCCCATTCCATCGCCTATGGCGGGGGATTGTATATCATGCCCGCCGGCGGCGGGTACGTGAAGACCTCCAAGGACGGCCTTACGTGGAAGCAGACTTATTCCGGGAATCCTGAGGATTTCAGTTTCATTATTCACGGCAAAACTGATTTTATCGGATTCCGCCGCCATCAGTATGAGAATATTACGGTTTGGACCTCTAAGGATGGCATGGCCTGGAAGCAGAATGATAAGACGATCGGTACGCCTTACATTAAAGACGCCGCCTGGAACGGCAAGCGGTATGTGGCAGTCGGCGGCGAGACTTCTAAGGGAATGATCTACTCCTCGGAGGACGGTCTGACCTGGACCGAACGCAAGACTGGCATAGGTACCAATTTCACAGCTGTGGCTTGGGGCAACAATACCTTTGTTGCCCAGGGCTATGAAGGAGGAATTGTCGCGATATCGAAGGACGGCATCACCTGGAAGAAGGTCTACACCAACCAGCCCAATTCTGAGCAGGTATGGGATATGACCTTTGGCGGTGGAGCATTTGTTGCGGTCGGCGATGCGACGATCATGACCTCAAAGGATGGACAGAAATGGACGTACGTAGCATCCAAAGCCTTTTGGTCCAATGTGTTCTGGGCGAAGGATCGGTTTTACATTTATGGTTTTGAATACGTCGATAAAGCTAACCATGTGATGAAGCTGGTCAACTGGACCGCGAAGGACGGTAAGAGCTGGAGTGACGCAGGTTTTGTAGCTAGTCCAAAGCAGAACCCGTCTATTACGCTGCACAATGGCAAACAATACGTCACCATTACCGAAAGCGGAATTGAAGCTTCGACCGATGGACGCAGTTGGAAGCAGACGCAGCTGAATCCTTTTCAACTGCCAAGAAACGTCTATAAAGCAGCTGTTGGCAACGATAAGCTGGTGATGGTGGGAGGCTATCGGGATGAACTCAATTTCCTTTCCATCAGTTTCCAGGGCTCTGCTCAGATGAACTCGGCCGGCAAGTGGAAGTCGGCAGTTGTCGGCCAAACTTACCCGCTGCGCAGCGTCGTATGGTCCGGAAAAGATTTCTTCGCCGTCGGAGACAGCGGGAAGATGATGTTCTCCGCCGATGGGCTGAAATGGACAGCAATCAAATCGCCCACGTCCGTATCGCTCTTAAGCGTCGTTTATGCCAAAGGCACATACTACGTGGCTGGAGAGAATGGTCTGATCCTGTCCTCCAAGGACCGCAAAACCTGGACAGTGCTGAAGACCAATGTCAAGAAGAAGATCAACGCCATAGAATCGAACGGCAAGACACTGGTTGCTGTCGGCGAGGAAGGGCTGCTGCTCGTTTCCCAGGACGGCGTGAAGTGGAGTCAAATCCCGGCTAAGTTCCCGGGAGACAATTTCGATGTGGTCTGGGGCAACGGTCAGTTTGTTGTGACGACCGCCAGCTATTATGGGACGGTGAATACAGCTGTAATTCTGACTTCACCAGATGGAAAGACATGGAAAGGCTCAAGCTTTCAGGACAGTCTCTCCGGTCGTGGTATGGGTACAGGTTTTTTTGGAATCTCGTACATCGGCAATATGTTC
>JAIMBU010000335.1 GCA_023511325.1 Gorillibacterium sp. | reverse complement strand
GTACATACCCTCCAATCTGTTCTGGGGTATGAAATTGATGAATTTAACCGGATGTGGCTGCTGGATCAAGGGAAGATCGCCTATGCACCTTCTCCGGAAGGATCGCAGAAACTAATTGTCTGGGATTTGTCTACCAATCAGTTGCTTGACTCCATCATCATCCCAAATGAAATTGCATCCTACCGGACTTCTTTTTTAAATGATCTGGTCGTGGACAATAAGAACGGGTTTGTCTATATTACCGATTCCGGTAATGGTTGGCCCGGTCACCCGCTTGCGGGTGGAATCATTGTCTACAACATGAGGACGAGAAAGCTCAGACGAGTGCTCGACCGGCATTACAGTACGCAGGACTTCCCCGATTTCTGGTTTGAAATTGACAATAAGCCCGTATTCAAGGATATGCCTGCTCAATTTGGAGCTGACGGGATTGCGTTATCCGCGGATCGTTCCACATTGTATTATTGCCCGGTGACAGCGCGTAATCTATATGCTATTGATACTTCATTATTAAGAAACTTTAATATGCCTTTAGAAGAAATTCGCAAGGCAGTGCGAGCCAATGGCAGCAAGCGCACAACTACCGATGGGATGCACGCTGATAATAAAGGAAATGTCTTCTATACCATGCTGGAAGGAAAGGGCGTGGGCATCTATTCACCTAACAATCATACCTTCCATGATTTTGTGTCTGACGACCGAATGCTATGGGTAGACGGGGTCGCTTTTGATCAAAAGGGCTCCATCATCTTCAACAACAACCGGCTTCACGAAATGTTTGGGGGTTACGAGATCGATTGGAACAATCCCTATAACCTTATTATTTGGAAAGCGTTTGTTGGAAATGGTGTAAAGTCGTATTTGTATGCCAATGGATAACCGATAAGCCCAGCCCACCCTTATTACGACAAGTTTTAAAGACCATCCTTTACGGGATGGTCTTTTCGCTTTGTATAGCGAACCACTGTTCAGAGAATATTGATCTATACCGGATGAAGCGTTAAAATGGGTAAAATTCGCACCAACTTGAACCACATCATAGCTATGCTTGAAGTTAACAAATTTCATGAAATAAGTGACATTAATAATACCAAGGGTTGGAGGGTCAAGTGTGGAAAATAAGGAAAATCAGTATCACTACTATTCAACAGATCAATGGGATGAGGCGCTGTGGCGTCAAGCCGAGCCGGTCTACCACATGGGTTTCCCTGAGCATGGACGCAAATCAAAAACAATTATCCAGCGAATGTTCGATAAACGCATGTGCCGTCTGCACGCAGCTTTTGATGGTTCCGAACTTGTTGCCATGGCGCTGACAGGTATGGATCTGGAGCTGAAGGCTCTTCTTATCGATTATTTGACGGTTCATACAAACCGTCGCGGCGAAGGGGTTGGCCACTTGTTCCTGAGAA
Organism: Gorillibacterium sp.; assembly: GCA_023511325.1. Taxonomy (GTDB): domain Bacteria; phylum Bacillota; class Bacilli; order Paenibacillales; family NBRC-103111; genus Gorillibacterium. Next base: position 3,392 of record JAIMBU010000335.1, on the reverse strand, counting down.
ACATTCAGGAACAAGCGATTCATGCGGAAACCTGCCAAGGCATCATCGTAGAAGCAGAGGCAGAGGAAACGCCAATCAATCTTCAACGCATCCGCTTCTGGGAGTCATGCGGTTTCCAACTGACAGACTATGTCCATCATTACAGATGGGTTCCAGAGCGGTACCGCGCCATGGCGCTGAGCTTTCACCCCGATGCACCACTGCCCGTTGATGGGAAGGAGCTTTTCCGCGCCATCACAGGTTTTCATGAGCAGGCTTACCGCAAATAACTGCCTGATACCAGAAACAAGTTATTTCCATTATTCAACTAATCTAGCGAGCCTATGCCCTTCTTCAGATCATCAATAAATGACAATACAGCATCCTCGCTTGTCGCCCAGGAAGTGACAAGACGGATCGCGGAGTGGTCAGCATCGACTTTTTCCCATATATAGAAAGAATACTGCTCTTCAAGCTGGGCAATTAACTCGTTAGGTAAAATAGGGAATAGCTGATTGGATGGGGAATGAGTGAGAAAGGGATAACCCGCTTCGCTGATTTCAGTTCTTAGTAATCCCGCCATATTATTGGCATGCTTTGCTAAGTCGAAATATAAATCGTCTCTAAAAAGCTCAAGAAACTGTATACCGAGAATTCTACCTTTTGCTAGTAGTGCCCCTTTTTGCTTCATATGAAAGCGAAATTCATCTTTAAGTTGATCATTGCAAATGACAAGCGCTTCACCCAGGAGAGCTCCACTCTTGGTTCCACCAATATAAAAAGCATCGACTAGCTTCCCAAGATCGGCAAGATTCAGGTCATTTTCTTCAGACGTTAGGGCTGAACCAAGCCTTGCACCATCGACAAAGAGGAATAAGTTCTGTGCTTGGCAAAAGTGGCTAAGTTGGCTCAACTCGCTTTTACTATAGATTGAACCAATTTCGGTAGGATTAGAGATATAAACCAACTTGGGTTTGACCATGTGCTCGTCCGTGTGCGCATCAAGGGCTCTCTCCAGATCATGAGGTGTCAGTTTCCCATCCTGTACCTCAATCGAGATGATTTTATGACCCGTTGCTTCAATCGCTCCTGTCTCGTGAACGAGAATATGCCCCGTCTGGGCGGCAATCACGGCTTCATGCGGACGTAGAAATGCCGAAATAACCGTCAAGTTGGTTTGAGTACCCCCTGATAAAAAATGGATATCGACATCACAATCAATTCTTTGCTGCAATAGCCGAGCCGCTTCTTGAGAATAACGGTCCCCTCCATACCCTTCTTCCTGCTCCATATTGGTTTCTAGCAAGGCATTTAAGATTCGGGGATGAGCTCCCTCGCTGTAATCATTTTTAAAGCTATACATGTTGTGAATCTCCTTTTTTGTTTGTTGTGGAGTCTGTATTGTTTATATCCCGATTTCCCTCCGAGATACTCTCATTATATCCAATGGAAATGACTTATCCATAATAGAAAATAGCATCGACGAATGACCATTCAGAAAATGCGGTAAAAAAGCAATTCTGGTATACTCAGAATCGCTTCAGCTAATTCGGCACCTTGATCACTCAAAGTTCCAACGGGTTGACGAACTGCCTGTTCGGCACGCTCCAGACTATTCTCTGCTTGTGCGACCGTCTGCTCATTCGGATGACTCAAACCCTGCGATACGGAGTTGTGCAGCCTAGTAACTGAATCATGTGCCTGATCTACGATAATTTGTGCACAGACTGGATTCGTAATGCTTCATGAATGAGCTTCTTCCCTTCTGAAATCTCCTGTTTCTCTTTAGCATGGTTCAGATGAGGGATTCTTAGACGCAAGCGCCGTCATCGAGCTTGCGTCTATTTCCTTTACGAACATGGATCATCACTCACTAAACAGGTTATACCGTAATTATCCAATAGACATTTTGATTGTAAATCCTTTAAGTGGTTTGAATACTGCTTTGCTATACTTTCATAAAAATCCATATCCTCTTCATGACAAGTCTCAAAGCGTTTTGCAAGATGACATAATTCAATTCTAATTGATAAAATGCGGTTCATGTATGGTTCCTGGTTTGGCATATTTAAGTCCCCCCTCTATGGTTCTACTTATAAAGGGTTTAATTAACCCAATAAAACAACTTAAAAAATATTTCTTATTGGTTGTGATGAGACGTGTGAAACTCACTGTATAGATATAGCGAATAAACAACCTAAGGACTAGGGGAAGGCCTTGGATTGTAAATCCCCTCGCTCAAATCTATCTTGTCATGGAGGTAATCTAAATGCATTTTGAAGAAGATAAACCGGGCCATGTTTCTGTACCCAGAGCATTCTTCATGGAATTGAAGGAAAAGGCAAAGAAATATGACGACCTGGTTCAAGAGAAAATGGACGAGCAGCACCCTAAACTAGCTACGACCGAAGGAGGTAAGTAAGCTATGGCTTTTCAAGGATATGATAGGTCAGTTGCTCTTTCTAAGGCTGCAGCACAAAACTTATATACATCAACGCCATTTTACTTCATGGGTTTCTATCTGGGAGGCCCCTGTTATGTTTCAACAGAACGTAATACAGACAATACTTCAAAAAGCTTCACGGCAACAGCATTAACGGATTTTACCAGCATCGGATATAAGTTGGCTTATATTTATGTGGGTAGACAAGATCAACCAAATCCGTGTAATGCCCCAACCACCACAAATGCAACCTCGCTGGGTGAACAAGATGCGAAAGAGGCTTCAAAATTTGCTGCTAACCTTTCCGTGCCTTCGTTAAGTGTTATTTATTTGGACGTGGAAGGCGGTAATTCGCATACCGCTGCAATGGTTGATTACGTTAAGGCTTGGGTAGCCTATATCAATTCTAGCACTCCCTATTGGGCTGGTATTTACTGCAGCAATGGTTCTCAAGGAGCCGTTGCAAAGCAGTTATATGATGCAGTTGGAGGCAGAGCAAACATCTGGGTCGCATCCTATCCCTGCGACCTCGGTAAGGCTCTGAATAGCGCAGGTAGCTGCTCTACGTCTACTTGTGCCGCTCCTGCAATTACGCAAAACTATGATCCTACCGCATCGTACGCGAACGCCTATATGCGTCAATATGCTGGACAAATCAATGTCAAATACAACAGCGACTGTCAAACTGTGGACCTCGACACGTGTACGGGTACTGATCCAAATGCAAAGAAGTTTACCTGATCTTTGATGTAAAAAATAAGCGTGACGGGAAAATCCGCCACGCTTTTCTTATTCCTCTAACCATTTATGGCAGTAGTTCGCTTTCTTTTACTATTTGGCCTTTACTATTTAAGAACGATTCCTCTTGGACTAAGTAAATGAAGTCCGGCTCTGATCCATAAATAACCTTTCCCTCTGGCGTGCTGACTTGCGAAAATGTAATCGCAATCGTGGCATCCTTCTTGATTAG
>JAIMBU010000334.1 GCA_023511325.1 Gorillibacterium sp. | reverse complement strand
GACTGTATCCTCCCGGATGAGTCTGCATGACAGGCTCTTCGCACCCGAACGAGGATTCCGGGATTATCCTCGCTTCATCCTATGCTTGAAGGAGCCAGTTGTCACGGGTTTTGTGTCTATTTCCGCTGAAGGGGGGCAGTCATCCGAGTCCAGTCGGTTGTCATCTTCATAGGATATGCCAAGATTATGCCGCAAAGGGGAGGCTCCCGTGAGAGATACCCATTTTGTCACATGCATTCACGATGCACTTCAGGTAGAGACAGCCGGCACTCGGCATATCATCCGCTTTGGTTCATCCCTTGATTACCAGGATATCTTGCAGCTTGTACAGCAAGGGTCCATTCGCTTCCCTCTGTTCTCCACCATGCGCCCCTTACCCCTCATTCGCGGATTCTCCTGCCGATTGCGCAGACCTGACAGCTTGGATAATCTTTCTCCTCGCATCATGGTTGATCAAGATCCATGCTTTTCCTACGGCAACGGAAGCCTTGAACCTTTAAAAGAGGAGGGCAAAGTTCAGCTAACCCAGGTAAGAGATGGGAGGCCAACAGGAATAAGAGTTCCTCTGCTGTCTCCTGCGCCTACTCCTATAGCGTCACTAGGACAGTCGCCCAGAATCCCCTGGGGAATCCGTGAAATAAAAGCACCTGCCGTCTGGAATCGTTCTTCTGGAGCAAAAGTGAAGATTGCTGTCATCGATACAGGCATCGACTATAATCATCCCGATCTCCGCCAAACGACAGTAGGTGGGATCAATTTAGTGGATCCCCGTCGCCCTCCTTTGGACGACAATGGTCATGGAACGCATATTGCAGGAACCATCGCAGCATCGTCAATGCTTTCAGGCTTGCTGGGAGTGGCACCAGAAGCTCAAATCTACGCAGTGAAAGCTTTTGACCGATATGGAACGGCATATGTTTCTGATATTGTGACAGGCGTACAGTGGAGCATTGAAAATAATATGGACATCATCAATATGAGCTTTGGCATGAAGACTCCCCATCGAGCTTTAGAAGAAGCATTGCGCATTGCCTATCGATTGGGAACCGTCATTGTTGCCTCTTCAGGCAACGAAGGAAAGATCGGAGATATCGATTATCCGGCTCGATACCGTAATGTTATCGCAGTTGGTGCAACCGGCAAGCATAATAAGATGGCGGGATTCAGCAACCGGGGAAAACGTATCGATATCTATGCCCCAGGTCACAAAGTTATTTCCACCTGGCTGAATGGCTGTTATCAAGAGCTCAGTGGCACTTCTATGGCAACGTCTCATGTCTCGGGGGTTATTGCACTCCTGATCTCCGCCAAACCTGAAATTTCTCCATTACAGATCAAACGTGCGCTAATCCGCTCCGCCACCACTGTTACTAGTGGTCGTGTTCAACTTAGAGCAGGTCAAGTAAATGCGGCACAATGCCTAAAGCTAATCGCTCACTAAGCAGGTTTATACGGAAGCAAAAACACAGGAAACTTTTCTTAAGCTTCTCCGATCTCCACATTCAACCGGTAGCTACCTACCGGTTCTCCTGCTAGTTGCATCTCGTATGTCCATTCCACAGTGCCTATTCCTTCTTCTAGATGGACGGACACATGGCTTGTCCGCGTCTCAAGCTGCAGAGTTCCTTGCTTTGTTTGGTAAAAGCCAGGGCGAAGTTCCCCTACTGCAAAGGTTTGCTCGGATTCGATATCTCCGTGGCGAATGATCCGGATTTCCTCTGGTCCAACCTTGAGCAGTGTCACCGTTTGCCCCATTCCTTCATTTGAATCCTCTATATAACGAAAGTATTGATTAACTCCCTTCACATAACGATCAGCCAAATAAGAGAGGCGGATCGTTTCTTCATTGGTATAACTGGTCACCGTTAGCGTGACCTTGGTCTTAATGTTCATAAGATCCTCCTTATCAGGGCTTATCCTTGAGGCTGTGAAGTATAAGCAAGCATAAGGAAGATTTTATACTTGCTTATATTTCGAGAAAACCCGGAAGGCAGTGTACTTCGCCTTCCGGGTCTTCATTATCGCAGATAACTTCTTCTTACTTTGGCCTTATTGTTTGAAGTAGCAACCCCATCCAGTAACAATATGGCTGCGGTCAATAGGTGAAGGAGCATCCCAACAATTGGAATCCATGCGAGACAAGAGGTAATAGCCCCGACTAAACTGCCGATTCCTCCAGTTCGCTCTCTGAGCGAGATCACCAAGGTTATCACATGGAAGATGAACATAAACCAGAGAATTGAATAGCCCGAGCTGATCACGATAAGGCCACCCAAGAATGGAATGCCGAGTAACAACTCCAAAGCACCAGTGACCAGCTTTAATGTCTTTGACAAACTCATACAAAGCCTCCCTTGTCCCGCAAAACTGCGGATGTTCTTAGCTTTATTTTATCATGTTAAGCCTAAATCATATGTCGAATTTTGTCGATGCTGTGCAAATAATTGTCATGCTTGTTCATCTTCAACGATATTTTACATTTCCTGAATATAGAAGTCCAACTTTTTCCATACTAATAAGAAGACCTGTACACATAGGACAACTACATTGCAATAAATAAGGTTATGGATTGGGGAGGTGAGACGTTACATGGGCTACGAAACTGGAGGATCCACACACAGAATTGAAAAAGAAGAACCTTCGCCTCACCGTCTTCTCAGGCGGTTAAAGCGAATTACGTTGTTCCTGTTCTCACTTACCGTGGTCGTCGTTGCTTTCCTTGTACTGTCCCTGCTCTATCTTCGTTCTCAAGCCTTGCCCACTACTTCCTTTCTTCAAACCTCCATGATCTATGATTCCGAGGAAAAGCCGATTGATTCCTTGAGTGTCGGGCAGAACAGACAACCCGTGGACCTTGAAGAGCTCTCTCCTTATTTGATTAAAGCTACAATTGCGATTGAAGACCGTAGGTTTTATCAGCATACTGGCATTGACTTTCGTGGTCTCGCACGTGCGATCGCAATTGATCTCAAGACGATGTCTAAAGACCAAGGCGCCAGCACCATCACCCAACAGCTCGCGCGGAACCTCTATCTGAATCACGATCGAACCTGGACACGAAAGGTTAAGGAAGCGGTCTACGCCGTCCAGATCGAGCTTCAATACAGCAAGAAAGAAATTCTTGAGCAATATCTAAACCAAATCTATTACGGTCATTCTACCTATGGAGCACAGGCAGCAGCTCAAATGTTCTTCGCTAAGGACGCCAAGGATCTAACGCTGGCGGAAGCAGCCCTGCTCGCTGGAGTACCGAAGGGTCCACGCTATTACTCGCCTTATCTAGATATGGACAACGCCAAAAGCCGTCAGAGGCTGATCCTGAGCACGATGGCTAAACAAGGCATTATTACGAAAGCTGAGTCAGAAGCAGCGGCGGCTGAACCACTTGTAATCATCCCCCAAGAAGAGAGCCGAAAGCGGGCAGAGGCTCCTTACTTCCGTGATTACATACGAAGTATTGTAACGGATCAATTAAAAATCAGTGAGCCTCTATACGATTCAGGTGGTCTAAAAATATATACAACGCTTGATCTTCGAGCTCAAAAAAGTGCAGAGGCCGCTGTAGCTGGTCAAGTGGGTACAACTGGAGATTTACAGGCCGCTTTGGTGGCGATTGATCCAAGGACCGGATATATAAAAGCAATGGTTGGCGGTAAGGACTACGCGACCAATCAGTATAATCGTGTATTTACGACGACACGGCAACCTGGCTCCTCATTTAAGCCTGTTGTCTACCTAACAGCCCTCAGCCAAAGCGTCTCGCCGCTAACTACGTACCGGGATGAGCCGACGGATTTCCCTTATGATGATGGGAAGAAGGTCTATCGTCCCGATAACTTCGGCAGCAAATACACCTTTGATCTACTCAATATGCGTGAGGCGATCTCTAAATCTAATAACGTTTATGCCGTTCATACACTGGTCGATATCGGAGCAGATAAGGTAATTGAAACCGCTCGTAAAATGGGTATAACAAGCAAGCTTTCGCCTCTCCCTTCCCTAGCACTGGGAACATTTCCAGTGAGCCCCTTTGAGATGGCAGCAGCCTTTGGTTCAATTGCAAACAACGGGATTCGTGTCGAGCCTACAGCCGTTCTCCGGATTGAGGACCATGAAGGCCACGTGATCTACAGGGCACATCCAGCAAAGGTAAAGGTGGCCGAACCCTCACAGACTTATGTGCTAACTAACCTGATGGAAAGTATTTTTGACGAAGGCGGAACTGGTTATCGGGTATCCGAGCTGATCAAGCGTCCCGCCGCTGGAAAAACCGGCACAACCGACGCGGATGCTTGGATGGTCGGTTTTACACCAGAGCTATCCACGGCCGTCTGGGTTGGTTATGATCGGGATCGTACGATCAGCTCTGCAGAATCACAAAAGGCTGCTCCTATCTTCGCTGAATTCACTGAAAATGCACTTGCTGCTGTCCCGCCAAAGCAATTCCAAGTCCCAGACGGAGTTGTCAACATCTATATCGATTTAAAAACGGGGAAGCTGGCCAATCAAGGCTGTCCAGATTCTCGACTTGAGGCTTTCGTCATGGGCACTGAGCCAACAGAATACTGTACTGACGCTCCTGAGATTGCACCCCTTGTAGAGGAGAAGGGCAAGAGTTCCTGGTGGAAGGATTTTAAAACTTGGTGGAATGAATAAGCTAATGGAGAATACCTGATCAATAACTAGCCCAAGGCAAACGTCCTTGTGTCCTTGGACGCAAGGACGTTTGCCTTGGGGCACGAGAATCTATCTTCAAGCAAATTTAATACATTAGCGGCAAAATAACAGGCCAACGGATTAATCCGTTGGCCTGTTAT
>JAIMBU010000033.1 GCA_023511325.1 Gorillibacterium sp. | reverse complement strand
CTTCTTCGTTAGCTGAGCAACGCAAGAAATTGGAAAACGAAATGGAACAGTTGCGCAGCCAATACGATGAAGCTCTGCAAAATTTGCAGCAGTGGCAAAGATGGTGGGAGATAGAGGGCCAGTACCTCACTGGACAAGAGCGCCAACAGAGCGCTGAGGACTACGGCTTGTCTGCCGACCCTCAAGTCTACCACAACGAGGTACAGGCCCTTCGTCGGGATTTTGCATTGGCGAAACAGCAATACGACAACACCATTCGGGATTTGTCCAACAAGGCCAACACACTGGAGGGTGCGTTGCGGTTGCAACATGAACTCTTCATGTTGAAGATGCAACATCCCGATATGGATGTTGGGCGTGTGCTGACAACCGCTCGTGAAAAGGGTCTCAACAACTTGGAACTCGCTTACAAGCTAGCGTACGACGATGAGTTGCGCAGCAAGATGGTTGAGGAGCAGGTGCAACAGCGACTTCAAGACGAATTGAGTCGACGTCAGAGCGAAAGCAGCATTGTTGAGACTACGCAGTCAACTAGGCGGTATTCTCCACCCGAAACTCCCAAATCTTATGGCCAGGCGAGCGATTCACTATTGTCGGCCCTGCGGCAGTCTGGTAGTAAGTGGGAGGGCTAATTATGGATGCTCGGGAACTTGCTGCCCACATTAGGCAGTACTACATTCCCGTACTGGTGGACCAAGTTTTCACGGCCACACCGCTGTTCGCTCGCCTGCGGGCGAAGAACCAAATCATCATCGATAGTGGTCGTGAAATCATTCAACCCTTCATCATGGGCAAACTTAATGCCGGCTCCTACGAGTACGCCGATGTGTTCGACGTCTCGTATGTGAAGACGGATGACTATTTGACCTTCCAGTGGAAGGGCGCGTGGGTCAACATCACCGTTGACAACTGGAGCGTTGCCATTGGCAACGGCGTGGAAGGCGTCATTCCGCTGCTGGAAGCCAAAATGCACAACGCCGAGTCCACTTTGGTGGACATGTTGTCCACTTGGATTTGTCAGGACACTGGTGACTCCAAGGCGTGGGACGGCTTGTGGAATGGTATTGATGATGGCAACACCTACGCCAACTATGGCGGCATCACCAGAAGTCCCGGCTTCCAGTATGGCGCCATTGGCAATAAAGCGCTCAACGCCTACGTTGACAGCACTGGCGGTACCATGACGCTGGAGCGCTTGCGCACGGCGATGGGCAAGGCGACTGTGGGGAGCAAAAAACCCGACCTCATTTTGTGCCGCCAGAGCATCTACGACCAAATTTGGTGGTTGGTGCAGCCGCAGCAGCGCTTCCTCAGTGACCGCCACAACGACCTGGTGAATGTGGGCTTCGAGGGCATTACCTTTGATGGTGCTGCCATCGTGGTGGACAACCACCTGCCGACCGGCGTTGTCTACGGCGTCAACACCGACTACGTCAAACTCATCATCAACAAGGACCGCAACTTCTACTTCACTGATTGGCAACGGCCCGTCAACAGTGACCAGCGAATTGCCCAAATCTTGACGATTGGCAATCTCATTGTCCAATCGCCGCGGCTCTGTTTCAAAATAACCAACCTCACTGAGTACTAATCACAAGGAGGTTGAATCAACATGTCTCCTACATCTGCAACTGGCTACAGCTACACGGGGGGTGGTGCTCATGGCTACATCAATGTGGGCGGTTGGAACACCACTCTCACGGATGTGTCTGCATCACCGCAGGAAACTGTCGGTGTGATTCGTTGGGAGGGGTCCAACGCTTACATCTATGCCAAGGCCGGCTCTGGTGCCTGTACCAAAGGCCACATGTTGGGACTGTGCACTGCCACTCCCGATAGTGGAGGTTTTGTTTCTCCGCTGCGATTGACTCAGTTGGCGGTCAACACTCTGACCGTCTTTCACAAGGCCTTTTGTATGGCCATCCAAGATGTGCCGGCGGACAACTACGCGTGGTTTTTCCGTGAAGGAATTTGCACCTTGCAGCTGGATGCCACCGGCGGTGTCAGTGCGGGCGGCTACTTGAAACCCAGCACCTCCACGGGTGGTTGTTGGGTGCAAGCGGCTACTGCTTGTGGTTACGCCTTTGCGCTTCAGAATGCTGCTGCAGGCGGCACCACGCTTGCTTACGTAAACTTTCACGCTGGCCGCCAGGCTTAGGAGAGTTAACGGAATGAGGCGTCCACTCATCACCTTTCCCATGAAGGTGGATGAGGTCAACTCCTGCTTCGAGCCGTCAAATCGATTGACGGTTGACTCGTGGGATGACCGCTGGCTGGAGAATGTCAAATACAATCTCACTCGCTTCCATCCGCTGCCGCTCATTCGGGATTTGGTGTATGACATTCCCAATAAACACGTCGTACTGGTGTTGGGTGCTGGGTGGACGCTTCTAAAGTTGAAGGCCTACGCACAACAAATTCCCAAATCCTGGGGAATCGTGTGTGCAGACCGGGCGGTCAGTTTTCTGTTGGAATGTAACCTGCTGCCGGACCTGGTGGTAAGCATTGACGGCAATCAGGAAGACGAATCAACAATCGTTGAGGGAATGAGGCGGTTGCCACCGGAAGTGCCGGTAATGTTGGACGTGGTATGTTGTCCCACAGTCACCCAACTGGTGAAACGTCCGTACTTCTTCCGCTCCGTCTCTGACCTCAAAACAAAAGCGGCCGACTACCTCGCGGAATATGAAACCAAACACAACGTCAAAATTGACACCATTGGACATGGCGGTAACGTCGGCAGCGTTTGTGTGATTGCATCCAAGTACTTTCTGTTTGCCCGTCATGTCGTTCTGCTGGGAATGAACTTTAGTTTGTGTGAGGGCACCAGGGACGTCGACAGTTGGGAGCGCCGGGTTCTCACTGACGAGCACAAGTTTGTGGATGTGACCGACATCTACGGCCGACCCATTCGGACGTTGGCAAATCTCCACAACTACCGCTTGTGGCTCGAACTCTTTTGCCACCAAAATGATGATGTCGAGTGGGTCAATTGCAACGACGGTGGCTACCTCGGTGTTCACAGTGCCACGCACAACTACGACCACTTCACTTACGAAACGTTGCCAATGGCCATCCAACGTTTGGGTGACCATGGTTTGGAGGAACATTGACATGGAATACAATTTAGAGATTTACGACACCAAACGGACGGTGGTGGGTAACCACAGGGTGTATATGGGCTCTTTCACTTCACCTGCCAGTGGTACAGCTCAGATGGATGTGGGAATGCCGATTATCCTCTATCGGCACATTCATCGTTCAGCTGACCATTGGGTGGAAACCAATGGCCATCGTACCACACTTAACATAACAGGACTGTTCACTGGTCTTACAGGACACTTCTACATTGTGGGCGTCTAAAATGTTACATGTGATACTCGGCGGCACGGGCACTTTGGGACGGCATCTCGTTAGTCTTCTTTGCGAGGACAAGTGCAACCGCATCCGTGTGGTTGCCCGTGGGGAACATCGGCTGGCAGCACTGCGGGAGCAGTTTCCCCACAACAACATCTCCTACATCATTGGCGACGTGCGCGACCCCAACAAGATTCTGGACTTGTTAGACGACTCTGATGAAACTTACGTCTACTTGTTGGCGGCTCTGAAGCACGTCCACAGTTGCGAATACTCAGTGATTGAGGCAGTTCGCACTAACATTGATGGTGCAGTTAATGTGGTGAACGCGTGCCGCCGAGTAAAAAATGTTCGCAAGTGTCTGTTGATTTCCACTGACAAGGCCGTAGAACCCATTACCACCTACGGCATAACCAAAGCCATGGCAGAGCGCATTTTTGTGTGGGGCAACTACTACACACCCAACACCACTGAGTTTCTGGTGGCGCGCTATGGCAATGTGTTGTCCTCACAGGGCTCTGTATTGGAGAACTGGAGACGCCAGTTACAGAACAATCAACCGCTTACGCTGAGTGATGCCAATTACACACGTTTTTGGTGTCGCCCGGAGCAGGCGGCCCAATTCGTACAAATGGCCATGACTCATGGCCGTGCGGGTGACATTCTCATTCCCGTCATGTCCAGCTTGTCGTTGGGCGAACTCAAACACCTTGTTGCGCCTGATGCGCCAATCAGGCGCGTTGAACCTTATTTCATTGAGAAACCCCACGAGTTGTTGTTGGCTCCGCATGAGTTAGGACGAGCCACATACAACCCAACACACAATTTCATTCGTGTCTCCTACGTGAATCCTCTGCCGGTGAATGAATTGCCTTGGTTGGGCGGCCAGATGTCATCGCTGAACTGTATCAACACAGACTACATTGCCACACTGTTGAAGGATTGTCATGAGTTTTCGCACCATGAAGTTGGATTTACAGAGCTTTGTGCCGGAGCTCAGCGCCATCCAGCTGAGCTTGCGCATCAATCGTAGCTACCAACATCTCCTTGACTTGCATCCGTGGAGCTTTCTCAAACAGGAAGCTCTGGTAACCACCTACGCTCCCATCAAGAGCGGAACTGTCTCCGTCACAAACAACAGCACTAATGTCGTTGGCACCAACACTAATTGGACAACTGCGGTGGTGGGACGTTACTTCCGTTGTGGCAACCAGTCCGTCTACTACCGCATCACCGACTTGAGTCAACAGACGCTGACGTTGGAAAAGCCTTACAGCGGCGAGACTGCTAGCAATCAGCCATACACCATTTTCCAACACCAGTACGATAAGCCGGCCAATTGCAAAAACCTCTTAAGCGTTCGTTACCAACACTTATTACCTTCGGTAACCAAGATGGGAATTGACTCGTTGGAGCCGGACCGCACTTCAACGGGACAGCCTGTCTACTGGATTGACATCAATCCCACCACCTTTGAAGTGTGGCCAGTGCCAGATGGCGTCTACACGTTGCGTCTCTGGTACAACATCACGGTGCCGGAGTTGGTGAACGAGAGTGACGTTCCGTTGGTTCCGGAACGCCTTTTGTTGGCCCACGCACGTATGGCCTCTTATCTACAGATGGCTGCAGCCAAGAGTCAATACAGAGACCTATACACCTTGACGCTAGCTGAATACAATGAGCTTCTTGAGGCCGCTGTCGAAGAGGACATGCGCAAATTGTCATTACCAAATCGGGTGATAGTCGACGGCCCCCATTTTCCACAATCCAACGACTATTGGTTATCACATGATGTGATGGACCCTAGACGCATGAGGTAGAAGACCATGACGATTGGCAACGTGTGGTTGGGAAGCATGCAGATGGACTCGTACGCCATCAGTCATAACTTTGCCGCTACGAGTAGCGAGCTCATTCTTGTCACTAACGTCTACAACGTCCCTGCGGTGTTGGACCGAGTCCTTGCGCGTTTGAATGGTGTGCATGAGACCCTGAGTGTATGGATTATACCGGCCATTGGTATTGACTACGAAGTTGCAGTTTACGTCACAGACACCTGGAATTTTAGCACTGTGTATATACCTAATCGCCCACTTTTCCTGTACCCTGGTGACCGGGTGAGGGTGAAAGTCACAAATGAGAACAGAGTCGGTACAGGGTTTGTCACTATGAACATTCTGTATTGAGGCTGACAGCGATGCCAAACATCTACCTTGCTCGCAAAATTGGTGTTGAGGATGTAGTGTTCGGCCGGGCCAACATCACCTACGTGGCCCCTGACGGCTCTGTTCGCACCATATCGGCCATAAACGCGCAACACATTCCCTTCCAGTCTCAAGACGGCGTGGTCGAGAATCTGGTGGACAAGTCCTTCAAACTAAGTGTCTATCCACTCAATTTGGTGGTGGCCCATACGGTCAACTACGGTGATGATACGGGGACGCCTAACAACTACACCATCACGCTGGCAGCCAACATACCATACTATGTGCGGGGCCAACAATTCACCTTTAAGGCCCTCAACAACAACACTGGTGCATCTACACTTAACGTTAACGGTTTAGGCCCCAAATTCATCAAATGCTATCGCAATCAGCAACTCACTAACTTGGTGAGTGGTGACATTCGGGCAGGGCAAATCATTACGGTGGTGTATGATGGCACCGACTTCATTATGGTCAACCCCACAGCCAATATCATTGACAACACCGCTGACTTGGCAACAGGGTCTGATATACAAAATCAAACTTACGAGTTTTGGTGGAACGTAAGCACCACGGACTCATACATCATCAATCCTGACCCGCCTGTGAGCCAATACGACGATGGCCAAAGGTGGTGCATCTACACATTGGTGGGAAACACGGGTGCCTGCACTCTCTCCGTCAGCGGACTGGCAGCAGTCCCCATTCGGCGCATGTATCCCAATGGAGTGTTAGGTGACCTGGAAACCGGAGACATTTTACCGAGAGAAGTGTTTGACGTTGTCTACAGTGCAGACAATGGTTGTTTCATATTGCTTAATACGAGAACCCGGGAGTTTCCCGTCAACTCTTACTACTATACTCTGCATCCAGGTATCAGTCCCTCATCACTTCTCCACTATGGCGGGTGGAATGTTTTGCCACAGCCATATATGGGGTTGTTTCATTTTGACGGAAACTTATTGCATCACGATTATCACTACTATGATGGTGGAAGATTTACCTATATCGACCTTACTCCAACTTACGTTGGCGGGAAATTTGGTACAGGAAGTTTGAGTATACCAAGATATGATTTTGATTATCCTAACAGGAAATTCATCTTCAATACCTCCAAAATAAGACTAGATTATGGCTTCCATATTGACTTCTGGATGCGTTACAGTGGTACAGGCGTATATGCAAGTTTATGGAATAAAGGCGCAGCTTACGGAACAGAGTTCTATTTTTCTGGTACACGCTTACGTATCTACGAGGGTGTAACTCTCGTAATCGACTGTGCCGCTCCCTCTATAAACGCTTGGCACCACACCGCAATGGCCACATGGTACGACAATGGATTTTGGGTGCGGTTGTGGGTCAATGGCTCAGTGGTTGGAGCAGGAGGTTTAAATCGAGCTGTGCCGTTGAATGGATGGAGCACGACGGTTTTTGTCCGAGGAGACGGCACTGACCAGACACTATATATTGATGAACTCCGTGTCGTCGACGACATTTTATATGGAGACACCTACCCAGTTCCGACTTCTCCATATACACCACAAACGCCCCCTCCTCGTTTGTGGAGGAGAACAGGCTAATGACTCTGGCGGAGATGCGTCAACTGCTGCAAAGCTTCCTCGATGAGGACGGTATCCGTCGGCCCGATTCGGTCCTCAACGAGTCAATCAACGATGGCTACGTGTTAGTTAGCATGCTGACACAGGCCCACGAAGTCACTCGCACACTTAGATTGCCCCCGGGACGAGCGTTCTACTACTTGCCGTCTGACTTCTTTCTGCCAGTTTCCGTATACATCCAGAACAACATTCGCTTACAGCCCACAAGAATTGGGGAATTGGACCTTCTGTACGACAATTGGTTTCTCTCCGGCACCACTGGAACACCCGTCTACTACTTTACGGTTGGTGCTTTAACGAATAGGCCGCAGTTGTGGTTGTATCCTAAACCGCAGGATGTCACCATGTTAACCATAACGTATGCGGCCATTCCGAAACGAATGAACTCCGATGGGGACATTCCACGCATTCCGGCAGAATACCACCTGACTTTGGTGTGGTGGGCTTTTGCCTGGGAACTACTGAAGGAACGTGGTTTTGAGATGCTGGAAAAAACGGTACGCCAATTCAACCTCTTCGTTGAATCAGTCATGAAGTTGCGGGACTACATCTACAATCGAACACCTGACCGGGACGTGCAAACAGTCCCGTGGGACCTTACGAGCTTCGAAAAGAAGTTGCATAAGCTCAAAGGAGGTTCACTGTGGTCACCAAAAGAACAGTCGCAATCGTTGCCCTCGCAGCCTTTGTAATGGGCTGTGCCACCGTCGGCACATTGTTAAATCATTTTGACAGCATGGCTGTTGCCCGCATACAATCCGTGTATGACCTGTTGGTCAATCGACTGCATCAGCAGCCGACCACCACAATACGTTTGGCGGTGGTGTTGAGCGACTTGGTGTTGTCTTTGTCCAAGGGAGAAATTACACCGAGTACCATCAAGAACATGGAACTGGCTGCACAGCTTGTGGGGGAGTTAATGTATGACCAGCATTACAGTTCTCAGTCGCATCATTGAGGGACTTCCCTCGTGGTTGAAGGACTTGACACCTGAGGAATATCAGCAGGTGAATTTTGTCCTCGTCAGTCGCAACCAGTCGTCGGACCTCGGGCTTTATACCATTATTGGTTCCAAACGAGTGTTGAACAAAATTGCCACTCTCCCTGATGTGGTGAAGGTGTGTGAGCGGGACCGGGAAGAACTTAAGTTGGACGAACTGGTGTTTAGCAAAATGCGAGAACTGTTGGTTGACAAGGTGGATGCCGTAAAAGTCGACACTACAGCCTACAAGGTGTGTGAGAACCTGTGTGAGGTGCTGTCTGAGAGTGTTGACGCTAAACGGCGGTACTCCGTGTCCCGCATTGCTCCGCCTGAAAACATTGACCATGAGAGTTGACACTCTTATCCAACGTTGCCATGTGCAGCTGCGATTGACGCCGCTGATTTCCGCTGAGGAAATCCGGTTGTTGTTGCGGGAGGCCGTGAAGCAGGTCTCAATAGCAAGTAGGTTCCTTGAGGACTGGTTCATCATCCTGTGTAAAAAAGACACTGGCCGCTACTTTTTGCCACAAAATCACATTCAGACAACAGCGGTCTACCTCAATCGTCGGCTTTTTCCCATCATTGAGAGGGAGGCCATCTTGCTGAGTGTGACAACCCCAACTTACTACACTGAAGATGATTGGCAGGATGAAGCCTCCCAGGCCGGGCCGTCAGAGTTCGTTATCCACATGTCACTCCTCAGTTATTTGTGGCCCCTTCAGCTGATGCGCAGCCAGCGGGGTTTTGGCCGCAAAGTTATCACTATCATCTCTCCGCCCACAGAAGATGGTGAAATTCCGCCGTCGGCACCGATGGCTGGTATGCTGGACGGTCTATTCGAATTGTCGGACGACTTCCATTGGCCCGAATACACTGGCGTCGTTTATCAATTGCCGTCAACCAACAAAAACCTGGTGGTTTTTTGTCGAGTGCTCGACAAGGAGCCAACTTTCGACGACACTGTCTACAATGATGCGTTGGCCCTCTTGTACATGTGTAAGACCTTGTCGCTAGCCCTGGCCCGTGAGGATGACGAAAGTGACAACATTCGTAGTCTCATCTACGATGAGGTCGCCCGGGCCGGTTCACAGTTGTTACGAAACTGCTACGGAGGAACTGAATAAATGGCCGTCATCAACTACACTGAGTATCCTGAGCCTAATGTGGCGGGTGGAGTTCGCCTTGTTGTGTGGAGTGGTTTGCGTAACGGCGATAGCGGTCAATGGTATCTCGTGACCTGTGCCAAATATCCCGACAAGTGTGTACAGGTGATTGGCACCTTCGGCACTGGTGGCACAGTGGTCATCGAGGGAAGCAACCAGTACGACAACATTACGGACTACTCCACGCTGAGCGACTCCTTCGGAGACTCACTGGTGTTTGGTGCCAGTGACATCAAACAAATCAACCAAAATCCCTTGGCTATTCGGCCAAGGGTGACAGCAGGTGACTCAAGCACCAATGTCACCATCTTAATTGCAATGAGGGACTGAGCTGTGAGACGCCGGCGGCGCATGTTCAGCAAAACGTCAAAGAGGAAGGCCATGTCGTACGACTCTCTTTACACTCCTTTCTTGGTTGCCACTGGAAACACTCAACTGACTATTCGTGGATTTACTAAAATCATGTTGGCCAATGAAACCACTGGCTCGTCAAACACATACAGTTGGAAGACAAACACCAACATTGATGTGTTGGCGGCCTTGGACCAGGGTTCTTCACTTCAGGTGGGCCGTGACTACTATGTCTACCTGTGTATCGGTGGCATCATTAAGGTGTCGCTCAACAGCACATATCCGTTGGGCTATAATGCCGACACCAGTCGCAAGATTGGTGGGTTTCACACCTTGTGTGCTGACGTCGGCACCATCAGCGGTCACACCCTCTCGGACATGACGGCGGGCAGCATCTTACCCAACAGTGTATGGTGCCTTAACTTCCGGCCCACCTGCTCGCCAGAAGGAATGGTTTACTGTGGTGCCATTCCGGGTTGTTGGAAGCAGCCTGCGGCTGGTGTGCCACAGATGCCGTTGTGGGTGGACATTTATCTCCAAAGTGGAACTGGAGCCAGCACTGCCTCTGTGTATAATGGGACTATTACCGGTTCGCGGACCTGGGACCGCCACTCAGAAGACTTGGCGGCAGTAGGCAAACGTATGTTGTTTGACCACGAGTTCACCATTGCCGCCTACGGTTCGAACACCAAAACGAGAATCGATAGCGGTACCAGGCCAGATACCACCGGAGGGCACGTTGACACCGCAGGACAACGCATGATTTCCCATTGGGGAGTTGAGGATGCCTGCGGGGCCATGCGGCAATGGCTGCTCGATTCGAATTACCGTTACGATGTTAGCAGCATCGGAGCGGGGGCGGCGTCTCAAACAGCCACAGTTTACCATACTGCCACGCCGGGAGGCAACCTGGTGTACATGAAGTACAACCTAGACGGCCAGCCGTACCTCTGTAGTAACCTCGCCAACTTAGGAACTGACACTTGGGTAACATTTGGTAGTTATAAGGTGTTGATTAAACACGATACAGGAGCATCTTCTGGAATGGCAGTATATATTAACAAGGCTGCCAGCAACGCCTACGACAGACTGTTGGTAAACAACACTGTTAATGGTGAAGACTCCTTCTGTCTTAGCACCC
>JAIMBU010000333.1 GCA_023511325.1 Gorillibacterium sp. | reverse complement strand
CCCCCGTATTGTTCCACTATTTTCAATAAATTAGATTTATTCTTTGATACCAAACACGACATACCTCAGTTTATCAGCAGACGATTTGCCAGAATGGAACAACATCAGCAAAGCTACGTGGTGTTCCATCCACTCAATCCATATGAGTGTGACTGGAGGTTTGGCACAACATCTTTGCCACGAACAGCATGTTTCAATCCACGCTCCCGCACGGGGAGCGACCTAACTTAATAACATATACAAAGCAAGTACTGCAAGTTTCAATCCACGCTCCCGCACGGGGAGCGACCATGATAGTTTTCCAATGAGACTTAAACGTCTCCTTCGTTTCAATCCACGCTCCCGCACGGGGAGCGACGCCCTTGATGAGCATGTAAATGGCAACAAAAATGGGGTTTCAATCCACGCTCCCGCACGGGGAGCGACTTTGATGGGATAATTGAACCAACCGGAGCAAGAACGGTTTCAATCCACGCTCCCGCACGGGGAGCGACCGGTTTTATCGTTACCTATTAGTGGGGTGTTGCTAAGTTTCAATCCACGCTCCCGCACGGGGAGCGACGGGAAGCTACCACAGCAGTACGACACACTGGGTAAAGTTTCAATCCACGCTCCCGCACGGGGAGCGACGATTGGATTGCAGAGGGTAATATATTGCAACTTGCACAGTTTCAATCCACGCTCCCGCACGGGGAGCGACAGTATCCCTAAAAAAGCCTTATTCCATAAGGGTTTTTTAGGCCATTTCCGCGAACCTCGCTTTTTCGTCGGATTTCTTGGTTTACCATAATCCAAAAAATAGCTTTAGCCCAGTCCTGGCGCGGAGTGCGAACCTCCTAGGGAAATCATGTGAGCTTGGGGTTCGCACAAATGTTATTCCATGCTTTTTGAACAATATCGACTTGAATAGAACCGATTGAGTTCTTCACTAATATACCATCCTGGATAAGAAAATCAAAAGCCTCCGGCCTCCAGCCGGTCTACAGAACACCTATCCTTTTCAGAAACAATATGCATAGCTCAATCAATAGAGACCTCACAAGCCCTTTGCAAATTTAAAATAATCGAATCTTGCTCCAAACAATAGCAAAAAGAACACCCTCACGGACCAGCCAGAGGATGTTCTTGTACGTTATGTTATTTAATACATCAGTCTCTCGTACTATTACCCCAACTGCACCTTAACTACAGTCGCCTTCGCACCTGCTGGAACCTCAACTACAGTTCCCTTCAAAGCAGCGTCCGCGCCTTCAACCGCAGCAATCGCTTCACTACCATGCAGCGAAAGCTTAAACGCCTTGCCGCTGCCTTCCACGTTTACCGTGATCGAGCTACCTGTACGACTAGCTGTTGCCGTCAGTTCGACCACGCCTCTAGAATCGCGCACGGTGGTAGTTGCCGTAGCACCGTCTTCCAAGCTATAGATCGCCAGCTCTACACCATCGGCGAAATCATAATCCGGGCGGACATTATTCGCACCAAGAGGTAGAATCGAGTTGCCACGTACATACAGCGGTAAGCTGAAGAAGTTATGCGTTTCCTTGTGCCAGCCACCACCTTGCACGGTTGCACCTGTGAGTAAGTGCGTCCACGTGCCCTGCGGCAGATAGTAACTGACGTTCCCTGCTTCTTCGAACACCGGAGCGACAAGCAGGCGATCGCCATACATGTACTGACGGTCGAGGAAGTCGGTCGTTAAATCCTCAGGGAATTCAAGGAACATCGCCCGCATCGACGGGATGCCCTTCTCATGGGCAACGGCAGCTACGTCGAACAAATACGGCATCAGACGGCATTTGAGATTGGTGAAGAACCGCGTAACATCCACCGCTTCTGTGTCAAAATTCCACGGCACCCGATAAGAGCTGCTGCCGTGCAGCCGGCTGTGGCTCGACAACAAGCCAAAAGCGAGCCAACGCTTGAACACATGTGCCGGAGCGGTATTCTCAAAGCCGCCGATATCGTGACTCCAAAAACCAAAGCCCGATAAACCAAGAGATAGACCGCCGCGCAGACTTTCCGCCATCGACTCGTAGTTCGCGTAGCAATCTCCACCCCAGTGAACCGGGAATTTCTGACCGCCAGCGGTGGCCGAACGTGCGAAGACAGCGGCTTCACCTTTGCCGAGTTTTTCTTCCAATACACCAAAGACCACTTGATTGTAGAGCTGAGTGTAGTAGTTATGCATTTTAAACGGATCGGAGCCATCGTGATAAACCACGTCCGTCGGAATCCGTTCGCCAAAGTCGGTTTTAAAGCTATCCACACCCATATCCACTAAGCCGCGCAGATAACCTGCATACCACTCGCATGCCGCCGGATTTGTAAAATCAACCAACCCCATACCCGCTTGCCAATGATCCCACTGCCAGACGTCGCCGTTTGCTTTTTTCACCAGATACCCATGTTTCTTCCCTTCGGCAAAAAGCCGCGAGCGCTGAGCAATGTACGGGTTGATCCAGACGCAGACCTTCAGTCCTTTTTCCTTGAGTCGGGCAAGCATGCCTTTAGGGTCGGGGAACACCTTGGAATCCCATTCAAAATCCGTCCAGTGAAAACCCTTCATCCAGAAGCAGTCAAAATGGAACACATGTAGAGGCAGATTACGTTCGGCCATTCCATCGACAAAGGAGGTAACCGTTGCTTCATCATAATTCGTCGTGAAAGAAGTCGTTAGCCATAAGCCAAATGTCCAAGAAGGTGGCAACGCGGGCTTGCCGGTGAGGTCGGTGTATTTTACGAGAACATCCTTGACAGTTGGTCCATCGATGACGAAATACTCCAAAGACTCGCCCGGTATGCTGAACTGGACCTTCTTCACCTTCTCGGAAGCGACTTCAAAGGAAACCTTCTCCGGTTGGTTGACGAAAACGCCATAGCCCTTGTTGGTTACATAAAAAGGGATGTTCTTGTAGGCTAGCTCTGAGCTTGTGCCGCCATCCTCGTTCCAGATATCCACGATCTGCCCGTTCTTGATGAAGGGTGTAAAACGCTCGCCCAGTCCATAAACCCACTCGCCAACGCCAAGATCCAGCTCGTCACGAACAAAGGTTTTCTTGCCTTCGATAATATAAGCCATCGCTTTGTTGCCGCTTCCCGTAATGCGCTCACCACCGCGATAGAAATTAACCGACCACTGCTCGCCTTTACTGATACGAACGCTGAGATCGCCACTTATGAGGATCGCTTCGTTCTCATTTTCCTCAATGATTGTATGGTTGCCAACGGATGGTGCCAATTCAAAAACAGGTCCACGTTCCTCCCCGCCCAGGTAGTGAATGATTTTGACTCCAATGATGCCCGGAAGTGGGGAATGAAATTGTACAGTGAGCAAAGGCCCATCGAGTGTGTCGCCACGTCCACGAACCGGATGGTGAGAAACATAAGCCGTTAGGATTCCATCTCTTTGTTCAAAATCGACTGCTTGTACGGCAGCTTTCGCATCCACGCCGTCGCGAAGCACCCAATAGCCATTATTAAACTTCATGATCAAACCGCCTTTCATCATAGTAGAGCTAGGTGATATAAGAGCTAGATGGTTAAGAATTCAGTGGCAAGCGCCTTCTCTTTGCATTATACTGATTCATATGTGGAAAAACTAACAATTTATTGCCGCTTTATAACACTATCCTGACGTTTTAAAGGAACCTGAAGGCGTTTATTCTTGGTAGGAGGAAAGTACACGATGGACCAAACATCAAAGCATCTGCTGAAGGAAGCCAGACTACATGGTAGCGATAGCTTTCCCGTGGCCATCTACCAGCTCGTTATTGGGCCCGGGGAGCCTGTACTTGAGTGCCATTGGCATGATGAAGCTGAGTTTTTCCTCGTGCTTGAGGGCGAGATGCTATTTCAAGTCGATACCGACTATTTCCCAGTGCGCGCAGGTGAAGCCGTCTACCTCGATGGTGGGGATATTCATGCCGGGCATGCGTTGGGCAGCTTGGGTTGTCGGTGCTTGGCGATCGTGCTCGACCTTAGTCTGCTCACAAGTGTTGGCTTTGATCGCGTACAGGAGGAATTTGTCTCCCCCTTACTAGAGAAAAAGCATAGCTTTCCCCGCTTGATCCGTCCGGATACCGATTGGGAACACATGCTTCTCGGTTATATTCACAATATATATGAAGCGATCGCAGGAGAGACACCTGGGTATGAGGCTTTCGTCAAGGGAAGTCTTTATCTTGCTCTGCACACGATTGCCGGGGAAGGTCGGTCCTCTGACCGCAGTGCTTCCGGAGCCAGCGACTCTGCGAAGATTGAGCGCTTGAAGAAGATTCTGGCGCATATCCAGGACAATTACCAGCGTCCGATCCGCATCGAGGAATTGGCTGGACTGCTGCCGATGAGCGAAGGTCAGTTCTGTCGCTTTTTTAAATCGATGACACGCAAAACGCCAATTGAATATATCAACACTTATCGCATTCGCCAAGCCGCTGATCTGCTGCTTCACACCGACCGTAAAATCTCCGACATCACCATGGATGTTGGGTTTGACAACGTCAGTTATTTTATCAAGGTGTTTCGCAAAATGATGCATGCTGCTCCTTCTGTTTACCGTAAGAGCAACAGTGTTGACATGGAGCCCTTGCAAGTTGAGCCGTAACGGAAAGCTACTGAACAAACGTATACCTGCAACGTAGCGAACAATAGCATAGCCATGACATACGTTGAAACGTACTGTCATGGCTATGCATCTCACTAGCGATTTCCAACTACATGTATTCTCGCTGCTGGTTCAAGCTGAGTTTCCCTTGTAATTGTATAAATGATAAAAAAAACTTTTCCTTTCAATCAGTTCAGCAAATGAACCTTGCTCTAGGAC
>JAIMBU010000332.1 GCA_023511325.1 Gorillibacterium sp. | reverse complement strand
CCCTTCGTGCGTTAAGACAAGGGCTGGAGAAAGCGGAGAATGTACTGCTTGAGCCTTACTATCATTATAAGATTAAGGTAGAAATTGACTATATGGGCCGGGTATTATCCGATATTCAGCAGGCCTCTGGACAGTTTGAACCGCCGCAAATTACAGGTACTCATGCTGTCATTACGGGCAAAGCTCCGGTGGCATCTATTATGAACTACAGTACAGAGCTGACTTCTTTCACGCATGGAAAAGGCATCATTCATTTCGCCTTCGGTGGCTATGATCGCTGTCATAATGAACAAGAGGTGATCGATCGCAAGGGCTACAGGAAGGACGCGGATCCGCAATACAGCTCCTCATCGATTTTCTGCTCCAAGGGACATGGCTATACGGTAGCTTGGGATGAGGCAGAGGCGAAGATGCATCTGGATATAACGGAATAAAGCTAATATTCCGGTTGATCCGCAACATAACAGGAACGACTCGAATGTGAGATGACAGAAATCAGGCGATGTAATATACTTTAAAAAGCATATATATAAAAGTAAGCAACAGCCCAAAAGGAGTGAAGAGATTCGATGAGTCAATTATTTGATCAGCGGAAAACGGTGCGTAAGTACACAGACCAAGTGGTTTCTCAGGAATTAATCCTGGAAGTGCTCAAGGATGCGCAAAAAGCACCTTCATGGGCCAATTCCCAGCCATGGGAGGTTTATGTGGCGACTGGGGAGGTGCTGGAACGTCTGCGCAAGGCTAATTTGGCAGCATATGACAGCAAAGAAGCCAAGGATGACAAAGACATGCCAAAACCAGGCCAATGGCCAGATTATCTGCAAGAGCGGATGAACAGCGCATATGCCAAGCTATTCGCGCAAAGCGGGATCGATCGGGACGATGTACAGGCACGTGAGGAGAACTGGAGAAATAATTATCAATTTTTTAACGCCCCGGTAGCCATGTTTATCTGTCTGGATCGAGAACTTAGCGAATGGTCTACGCTAGACGCCGGTATTTATGCGGGCAATCTGATGTTGGCTGCTACTCAGCATGGACTGGGAACATCACCAGCAGCTAGCTCGGTGGCATACCCGCATATTCTACGAGAGGTATTGGAGATTCCAGATCAACAGCGGATTATCGTCGGCATTATGATGGGATATGAGGATAAGGACCACTTTTACAACCGTTCGGTAAGCGCGAGATTACCTTTGGAGGAAAACATCCATTTCAAAGGGATATAAGCATTGGGAAGCATCATAAAAGGAGACAATTCTCTGGAATTGTCTCCTTTTATACCTAAATAGCTCAGGATATTTTCTGCTATCCTTTGGGTTGCTGATCGGCTCTCTTTTATTTATGGATTGAACTTATTTTGCGGTAATCGCTATCCGGGCTAGCTCCAAGTCGGGGGATTCTGCCTTCACGATGATCAGTCCAGCTGTGGTTTTCGTTCTAATGTAGGCAAGAAGCTTTCCATGATAAGCCTTCCTTGTTCTGGAGCTATAAGGTTCGACATCCTGCGCATCCCCGTTCTCCATCCCAATGATTTCACCAGGACCCTCGATGGATAGCTTTATTGGGTTATCCGCCAGATAAACAGGCCTTCCGCTGCGATCGGTGATCTGGATCTCGATGTGAGCAATATCCTGTCCATCGGCTTTCAGCTCTGAAGCATCAACGCTCAGCGCCAGCTTTTCCGGCTTTGAAACCGTATAAAGCTTGTATGAATGGCTTACATCATCCTTGCCCTTGGCAACGGCTTCTAGTGTCCCTTCTTCAAAGCCAACCTCCCACGTAAGGTAGTACTGAGGAGCATCTTTAAGCTTTTTGCTTCCGAGCGACCTTCCATTGATGAAGAGTTCTGCTTCCTCACAGTTGGTATGACATGTGACCTCCAGTTGTTCTCCAGCTTCCCAATTCCAATGGGGGGCACCACCGCTCCATCTGCGTTTCCCTTCATAATTGGGGTCATCTTTTTTCATTGCGGCGAGGAATACCATCGGCTCCTGTCTCCATAGGCTCTGGCGGTACTGGTAGCTGGTCTTCTTAAAACCAGCAAGGTCCATAAATCCAGATTGTGCAGCCCGTACAGGCCAGCCCTTCGCTTCACCTAAATAATCGATTCCGGTCCAGATAAACTGACCGCAGATCGAATCATTGTCCTTGACCGCAAGCCACGCCTCTAGACTGGAGCTGTTTTCGCTGCCGTAAGTAACTCTGCTCGGATATTTTGCATGATCTTCTTTATATAAATGTTCTTTATAATTGTAGCCAACAACATCGAGAGCTTCTGAATAGCCTGTAAGGTTCGACAATTCGGGGAAGGCCAAGGCTGACGTAACTGGCCGGGATGGATCGCATTCCTTAACATAAGCCACCAGCCGTCGGGCGATCGTTGCCAGCCGTTCTGCATTCGGTTTATTGGGATCATACTGCCGCTCAGCCGCTGGCTTGTTGGCATCGTTGTTCCCGGTCATCGTCGCGAAGGAGGGATGGCAATACGGATCATTGGGATAATCCACTTCATTGCCGATACTCCACAAAATGATCGATGGGTGGTTGCGATCCCGCAAAACCATTTCCTTGAGATCAATTTCGCCCCACTGGGGGAAATCCTCATAATAACCAAAATGCTGGGGAGGGTATACATTGTGTCCAGTCGACCACTTGTTTTTTACTCCCTCCCATTCATCAAAGGCTTCATCCATGACCAGGAACCCCATAATATCGCATAAATCCAGCAAATTGGAGGCCGGTGGATTATGGCTCATTCGGATGGCATTGCACCCCATGTCTTTCAACGCCTGAAGTCTCCGAATCCATACCTGTTCAGGAACCGCGGCACCAAGACAGCCTGCATCATGATGAACGCAAACTCCTTTCAGCTTCATATTCACACCATTTAGGAAGAATCCCCTATCGGCATCAAATTCGAACCAGCGGATTCCCACAGGTGTTTGTATCTGATCAATAACCTCACCGTCTTTGATGATTTCCGTCAATATAGAGTAAAGATAAGGGGTATCCGGTGACCATAACATTGGAGTTGTTATCATGATGGTCTGATCCACTTCTGAGCCTGATTCACGCGGTACAATCCGTGACTCCATTATTGAATCGATTGTCCTTCCGGTTCCATCCAAGAGCGTATTCGTGATTTGGATATGCTCGTCCTTCATCGTCTCATTGGATAAACGAATGTTCATGGCTACGGTTGCTTGCTCTTTGGAAACCGTCGGTGTGGTGACGAATACACCGTATTGATCGATATGGATAGGATCAGTGATTGTCATATAAACATCCCGGTAAATACCCGACCCGGTAAACCATCGGGAATCGGCAACATCTTTATGATCGACCTTTACTGATATAACATTGTTCACCTCACCAAAGGAGATGAAATCAGTCAGGTCATAGGTAAAAGTACTGTATCCGTAAGGTCTTTTCCCAATGTAATGACTGTTACACCATACCTGGGAATTATTATATATACCTTCGAAGGTGACGTAGACTCTTTTGCCTTTTAATTCCTGAGGCAGAGTAAAGTTTTTTCTATACCAGCCCAGCCCGCCTGCCAAGTACCCCGTTCCACTGGAATGCTCCTTAGAAAACGGTTCCTCTACAGACCAATCATGAGGCAGAGTCACATCACGCCAGCTTGAATCATCCAGGCCTTTATACCACGCGCCTGGATCATCCCCTCGATAGAATTTCCAATCCAAATTGATCTTTTTAATGGTTCTACCCTTAGTCATCTACTTTCTCCCTTCACTTTCCCAATCTAAATGGATATAGCTACTTCCGCTAATTATAAAGTTATAATAGGGATTATTGAATATAACATATTGCTAAAAACATGCACAAAATTGCTAAGGAGTGAAAACCATGATCAGTATCTCTGGTAATGCACTGAACAACTGGTTTGAAGTCGGTTTTGAGAGTAAGGACAGCTTTCTGACTGTAAACAACTGTGGATATCAGAAGCTGATGACGAGAAATTTGACCCGGAAACGGGATAAGGGCAGGGTTGACTATCAGTTAATCTATATGGTCAGTGGAAAGGGGCTTTTTCGCTTCGATAATAAGACAATTGAGGTATCCGGCGGACAGATTGTCATGTATACTCCCAACCAGCCGCAAAATTACAGCTATTATGCCAAGGATTCGACGGAGGCATACTGGATTCATTTTACCGGTTACGCTGCTCACGATTACCTGCAGGAATTCGGACTTCTCAACGATTCAATCCATTCGGTAGGCGGGATGGATGAGGTTATTATTTTATATAAGAAGATTATCCGCGAATTGAATATGAACAAGCCTTTACGGGGTCATATTACAACGGCATACTTATTCACTATTCTCACTCTTTTGGGCATAAGGCTTCAAGACACGGAGGGCCAACGAAAAGCGGACCCCCATGCCGACATCAATAAAATCATTGAAATTATGCACGAAAAGTACAATCAGAATCTCGTCGTTACTAATCTGGCCCAAGAGTGCGGCTTGAGCCTTTTCCGGTTTATCCACAAGTTTAAGGTTGTAACCGGCACGACTCCGGTGAAATATATCACCGGTATCCGGATAAATGAGGCTAAAAAGCTGCTTTCGGAGTCTTCGCTAAATGTAAGGGAAGTCGCTTCCATTGTCGGCTATGAGAATCCTTTTTACTTCAGCAGGGTATTCCACAGCACGGTGGGAATCCCCCCAAGCCAGTATAAGAAACAATTTCTTAATTGAAGGAATGGTTTTTTTAGCCATAAAGCAAAAAAAGAACCGCATACTTGCGATTCTTTTTTTGCTTTATTTTGGTGGTTTTAACTTGCTACGTCTTGTGTTAATT
>JAIMBU010000331.1 GCA_023511325.1 Gorillibacterium sp. | reverse complement strand
GTACTAAGGTCTCTAAACCCTCTACAGGAACAAAATTGAAGCCATTTGTTGTTGTATTCACAAACGTTGAGGTTTGCTTTAAATTTTGCGCTAATTCAATTTTCTTACTCCCTGCATGCTTTTCTAATGCATCCAGAAGAGTGGGACTACATCGACTGAAATACTGAAGGTTCCATTCGGATAGCAAAAAAATGATTTTTTTGCGATAATCACTCATATTACCGGGGAATGTTTTTACATAATCAGCAAGAAGTTCATATATTTCGCCTATCGAGAGTTCTTCAATCCATTTAAGCACGCTGTCCACAGACTCTTTGTGCGGACATAAATGGATGAGTAAGTACATCATTTTCCAATCGTTGTTTAGTTCGGTATGCTTCAAGCTGGAGGAAAGCTGCTCACTTAACTGACTTTCCGTCTCCTTAGCCCATGAAGAAGAGAGATCGATTTTTTTGTGAGATTTCTTGCAGATAAATGTATGTAAGCTGTTCATCAACTCGTGAATGGGATAAAATTGAAGCTCTACATTGAATGTCATCCTACACCTCCTGATGAAATATCACTTGATCGATTACACTGCTAGTGCATTAATCTTATTGTATATCATAGGATGTGTGCAAGTGTGTTCGCGGCTGGGAAAACTTTCACCACAAAGAAATATACTAAGGGTACTGATTCGTGTAAAATTGTATTGTGTAAACACTGATAAGCGTTTACCCTTAAATGATGGATAAAGGAATGATATTGTGCCAAGCTTGGAAAGTAGGAGCATCAAGAAAAAACTACGGGATGAAGGCTTTAATGATAAATGGCGCAGCAAAAGCACGATTCGACATTATATCGCTGGACTGCCCGCTTATCCCACAATTTCCCCAAACCAGCAAGGCTTCATCACCTTATCATTTGTCAGCGAAGGTGCAAGGAGCATGGACTATTTTGTAACGGATCAGGGTCATGCCGAAGAGGCAAAAGCACTGATTATCTACCTGCATGGTGGAGCTTATTTCGAGGAGATCCTTCCTCCGCATTTCGCCTATGCTCGCAAGCTAGCAGAGTTAACGGGGTTAAAGGTCATTGTCCCTAATTATCCGACGATTCCCGCCATTACGGCTAAGGATCTGTCACTTTTCATGCAGGACTTCTATACATTTGTCAGTGGAACAATCGAAGGGCCTGTTTTCCTGATTGGCGATTCTGCCGGGGCAGCACTTGCTATTCAACTGGCTAATTCGTTCAAGAATACCAGACAGGAGCCAGAACGTCTCATTCTATTATCTCCTTGGGTAGATGTAGCTACGAATAACCCCGAGATTGCGGCGCTAGCCATCCCCATTCGGGATGTATTCATGCAGCCGGAAGGCTTGAACGAGGTAGGTCACCTGTACGCAGGCGATCTCGGCCTCGATGATCCGATCGTCAGTCCCTTATTCACAACGTTCAAGCAATTCCCCCAGACAATGATCTTTATTGGTACGGATGATTGCCTGCTCCCGGATGCACGTTTGTTGCGGGATCATCTGCTTGCCGCGGGAGTGACGGTGAATTATTTTGAATATGTGGACATGATGCATGTGTGGCCGATCTTTTCGATGCCAGAAGCTGATGAGGCGAATCGGATCATCGCAGCAATGATCAACGAGGGTCAAGATAAAAGTGGACGAACGGTGGGAAGATGATGGCACTACTAAACGGATTTTATCGAAAGCTGCATGATTATGGTGTGCTTGTCATGTTTCAACATACGATCTTCTCGTTTTCCTTCGCGGCCGTTTCCATGCTGCTTGCGGCGGGAGGGATTCCTCCTTGGCACACTCTGCTGGTCATCGTCATTGCTCTGCTGGCCGCTCGAACAGGAGCCAACGCGATTAACCGGGTGATCGATGCTGAGATTGACAAGAAGAACCCACGAACGGCCCATCGGCAGATTCCGAAGGGGGAGCTCGGCAAGCGGGAGGTCATCCTGCTGTCTGTGCTATGCTTCGTCATCACGCTTGTAGCAGCCTTTTCGCTGAATCCACTTTGCGCTTTGCTTGCTCCTGTGGCCGTCTTTTTTATGGTGATCTATTCGTATACGAAGCGGTTCACCCCCTTTTGTCACCTGATCCTAGGCTTTACCTGCTCGATTGCACCCGTTGGTGCTTGGCTAGCGATCACCGGACATTTTGCTTGGACGCCAATCTTCATGGCTGGTGCTAACATGTTCTGGGTGGCTGGGTTTGACATTATTTATGGAGCGCAGGATGTAAAGTTTGACCGGGCCAACGGATTACATTCAATCTTGACCGAATTTGGGCTATATTTTGGCCTTGTTATTTCTCGGCTTTTCCATGCCATTGCCCTGTTCTGCCTTGTCGTTGTCGGACTGCTAAATTCCGAATTCGGTTGGATTTATTATTCTGGTGTGGTGGTTATCCTCGCGTTGCTTATTCTTGAGCATGTGGTGGTTAGTCCGAAGAATTTAAAGCATGCGACCTTTGCTTCCTACAATGTCAATGAATTGGTCAGTATCGTTCTCCTGGCTTGCGGTATTACCGACATATTTATCTAAAGGTTTATAGCTAAAGGTATGGTGAAAGACGGATGGAACGGTCGGAGTGGGGTGTAGAAGCGTAAGCGTTCGCCTTTGCTTTCAGGGGGCAACAATAAAATTTTCTTCTCCAAATAAGGCCCCTGAAAGCAACAGCGATCGGAACTCTACTCCAGACCGTGCAGTCCGGCTTTTTCACCACAGCACTAAAGAATAGCTTTTGATAAGACTCAAAAGAATAGCTTTTGATAAGACTCAAAAGAATGAATTTTGATAAGACTCAAAAGAATAGCTTTTGATAAGACTCGTACGATCATACTGGAGGAATAATGAAATGAGAAAATCGATCTTGATAACAACCATGATCCTGATGATCAGTGTGCTCGGCGTTGGCTGCAGCACATCTAAAACAGCAAATACGCAGGAAAACATAGACAAGCTTCCCGAATTGTCGATCGGCATGATGCCAGCAACGGATGTCATTCCTTTTATCATCGCGCAACAGCAAGGTTTTGACCAGAAGCATGGCGTCAAGCTGGATATTCAAACGTTCCGAAGTGCCAAAGACCGGGATGCTGCTTTTCAAGCCGGTAAACTTGATGGTGTCGGCGCTGATCTGATTGCGATTGCCATCTATAATCAGGGTGGACTCGATGTGAAGATCACCAGCACGACGTTTGGTGGGTTTTCTCTGCTGACGGGAGCGGCTGACGTGAAGAGTGTTGCCGATCTAAAGGGGAAATCAGTGATCTACTCGAAGAACACATCAACCGAATATGCTGTCTCTCTGATGCTGAAGGAAGTTGGTTTGACGGAGAAGGACATCAAATTGACTGAGGTACCACAAATTCCAACCCGGCTGGAGCTCTTAGTAAACAATAAAGCGGATGCGGCCATCCTGCCTGAACCCTTTGTCACAATGGGGAAAGCAGATGGTTTGCTTGAACTGAATTCCACGCTGACGATGGGACTCAGCCCATTCGTTATCGGGTTTCCCGAGAAGACCATCGCCGCTAACGAGAAAGCTATTCAAGCCGCTTACGCTGCTTATGACGAGGCAGTTGCCTATATGAAGGCGCATGATCAAGCGGATTACATCGATGTTATTATCAAGGCAGTAGGTTACCCCGAAACCCTCAAGGATCAAATTACGGTTCCAGATTATCCTGTTGCTAATCAAGTGCTTGTAGAAGAGATCGATCAGGCTTTCTCTTGGGCAAGAGAAAAAGGACTGCTTAAGAAAAATCTGACCTCTGAAGAAGTGATCTCAGATGTTGCATTCAAGAAATAAGGGGCTTGTGATCACGGATCTCACCCTTGCTTATCAAGGTGGACAACCCGCGTTAGATAAGTTTCATATAACCGTGCCGGAGCACAGTATTTACACGGTTATCGGCCCCTCTGGCTGCGGGAAATCCTCACTGCTACGTGCCATAGCAGGTTTGATCAAGGATTATCAAGGAGACATCCAGTTCAATGGGAAATCCGTTCATGAGAAAGCAACCCTGATCGGACTCGTTCCGCAGAATTATGGTCTGCTTCCTTGGAGAACGATACAAGCTAATATCCGGGTTGCCTTACGAATCGCCCATCCTGATAAGGCGGATAGGGAAAGGCAGGAGCAGCAGATTCGGCATTGGCTGGAAGCCATGGGCATTGCCGAGCTTGCCGATCGTTACCCCTTATCCCTGAGTGGTGGTCAGCAGCAAAGGGTTGCTATTGCCCGCGCGTTTGCCCTTCTGCCGACAATTATGCTTTTGGACGAGCCTTTCTCGGCCTTGGACGCGCTGACGCGTGAGAAGATTCAACAGCTCTTTCTGGAGAATTGGCTGACTCACCCGACCACGACATTATTTGTTACGCATGACGTCGAGGAAGCCATCCTGTTAGGTCAGAAGATTATGGTGATGTCGTCAGGCAAAGGAGAGACGTTAGAGGTGATCGATAATCCTTTGTTTTACCAGAAATACGAGGACAAGCGAGAGAGTGACGAATTCTTTCAGCAAACTAAACGAATTCGAAAGGTCATGCAGGAGAAATGGTGATAAAACGGAAAAATAAACAAGTAATTACGTTGCTATGGGTCTTCTTTTGCATGAATGTGGTTTGGTTTCTGACCTATCGACTGCTGAATAACCGGATTCTGCCGGGTCCCATTGCCGTTTATGCGTCGCTGGGCGAGCTTGGTAGAGAAGGAATCGGTCTGCATATTGGCTACAGTCTCCTGCGGATTTTTGCCGGAGTAGTCTTCGCCTTGATCTTCGGGCTGCTTATCGGGATGATCATGGGGCGGTCCCCCCTGTGGAAC
>JAIMBU010000330.1 GCA_023511325.1 Gorillibacterium sp. | reverse complement strand
CTTCTTGTGATTCATATTGATATTTTACGGCAAGATCAATCATTCTTTTGCTGGTATTTTGAAGCTCCTGCGCTGCCAGCGTCAATCTCCTGTTTCGGATATACTCCGCCACAGGTACGCTTATTATGAATGAAAAGATACGTTGAAAATTGTACACCGAGCAGTACGTTCTTTTTGCAACCGCTGTATAATCAATATTCTCCGTTAAGTGATCCTCAATATAATCAATCGCATCGTTCATCCGCTCCAGCCAGTTCATTGAATGCCCTCCTTTCTGTCATCATTATAAAAGATTTGTTGCGTTTTCGTATGATTTGCTCTGCCTGAAATTATCAATTATAAGCGTTCCTTATCTCTCTTTTAATGAACCGTCCCACAATCGGATCGTACCACCGGGCCCGCAAATATTGCAACCCGATGGCAGAATCCCAGAACTCCCCGCTATAGCGGAAGGGCTGCTTTACCTGTTCATTTGTCGTCAGTTGGTTAAGAAGTGCAGTGTCCAACATAAGGCGCTCACTCGGTATAGCATGAGGTTCTTCGTGAATCATATTGAAGAATCACCTTCATGAGTTCTGTGTAAAAAAAGAAAACCTTGAAAGGCATGAAGCCGATCAAGGTAGCTGTTTTGAATTACACTTTTTCCAACCTGATTCCTCTACATTGGACCAAAAGCCAAGGATTATTATAGTCTAATGTGACAATTTCTAGATTGAGTAGGTTATCTAAATGGTCCTTTGTCACTTTTCCAAACTTCACTACTGTAAACCAACTTGGTGGATGGATTTCTTCTTTACTTAACTCAATCAATAACCTGCTTTGATTAAAATTGACTTGAATACAATCCATGAAGGTAAGCTTCAATAATTTTGATCCATACCCTTTTGATGACGAAGGATCATTATCAATTTCCCACCAATAGTCCAAGGTTAATGATAGATCAAACAAATCATTCTCCCATTTAACGTCTGTTATTATGCTCTCAGTAAAATCAAACTTTTCTACAATGTCGTTTAGATTTTCAGCAAGAAGCAAATCTTGCACCTACTTTCCAAATTCAAAATGTGTCAAATCGCCCATCTGATCCTTGGCTGCGTTACTAGGAAATTTTCCGTCATCCCCTAAATAATTGCCACCTTTGTTTTGAACCCTGAAATACGGATTACCTTCTCCCGGTTCAGCCTGTATCCTTACTTTTGTTCCGGTATTCGGATCAGTGAGTATAATTGCTGGACCACTTTTCCTGCCGCCGGGCTCAACCGTTTTTCTCCATCCGGAATTTTCAAGACTCTTAATTAAGCCTTGTGGAGACGAACTCTTCGCAATATCCGTAAAACCTTTGCCTGTCCATTGGATAGCTTGTCCCGTGACCTTATAACCCTCAGGGACCTTAATCTCAAATTTCACTTTATTATTTATATTGAATTTCATTCTGATTTGTGGCCATGAAAATTTAATTTTGGGTACAATGACCTTAGGCGCAGAATAAGGTGTGGTATAGTTTGAAGGCATTACAGGTGCGTTTTTTATTTCTTCTTCTATATGACCTGTAGGGTCTGTAAATCGCAACGGATTATTCTTTACATACGTATAGAGGTTCTGACTCAGCGGATTCTTTGTATCCCCCTCATACGTATCCTCATGGATAAACCGACCGATACTCGGATCGTACCACCGGGCCCGCAAGTATTGCAACCCTGTAGAAGAATCCCAGAACTCCCCACTGTAACGGAAGGGCTGCTCGACTTGTTCATTTGTCGTCAGCGGATTGCCCCAGATGTCATAGCTGTAGCTGTTCACCAGGTTCCCTTCACCGTCTGCTAATCCGACGACATCCCCATGACCATTGTGTACATAATACTGTTTGTTCCCCGCGGCATCGACCCGGGCCGCCAATCCATTGCCACGCACGTACCGCACCTTTAGCGTCGTCCCACTCCCGCTTACCGTTCCCTCCGCAATCATGTTGGTCCCGTCGTAGTAGTAGCGGGTTGTCTCTCCCTTTTCCGTCCGCTCATACAGCAGCCCGTCTCCGTTATACCGGTACGTAACCGTGGTTCCGTCATCCAACCGTACCTCCGTCAGTCGGTTCCGATCGTCATAGGTGTAGTTGCTTCCCGTCAGCCTCGGCGCGCTATCCGTTTGTAGCGTCTGCCGATTCCCCCGGGCATCGTACGTATACTGTTCATTGAATTGGCTGGAGGTAAAGATCCGGTCCAACTTGTCGTAGGTGAAGTCACTGGTCGTACCGTTCTCGGTCTTGCTGATCTGGTTCCGATTATGGTCATAGCCATACCCAAAAGCATTGACCACTGCTCCGCTCACTTTCGTCTGCGTCAGGCCGGTCCGGTTCACTCCCTCGTAGCTGCTGGTTCCGAGCATCCCGTTTGCCTGCTTCGTCGTATCCGCCAGGCCGTTTTTCTTATAGCTATAGCTCTCCTCCCAATTACCCACCGCTTGGCCCACTCCCGTTAAGCGGTCGCGCACATCGTACCCATAGGCCATTGGATAACCGAACGGATCGGTCATGGACGTCCGTTTGCCCATCACGTCATACCCATAGTGCACGCTGCGCGTATCGGGGAGTGTCACCTTGGTGAGCGTCCCTTGGACCGGATCATAGGCATAGCGGGTGGTACCCGTGCCATCGCTCATGCTTAGCCGCTTGCCCGCACGGTCATACGTGTAGGCGATAGTTTCATCCGCCGAAACTTCTTTCGTCAAAAAGTCCCGGTTGTCGTATGCATAGGTCATCACCTGG
This sequence comes from Gorillibacterium sp., assembly GCA_023511325.1. Lineage (GTDB taxonomy): Bacteria > Bacillota > Bacilli > Paenibacillales > NBRC-103111 > Gorillibacterium. The sequence goes on along the minus strand of JAIMBU010000330.1, from coordinate 2,095 downwards.
CCGTTGCGGTCGATCTGTTTCGTCTGGTTGTCATTCGCGTCGTAGTAGAATGTGTCCACTTGTCCGGCCGGATCAATACGCCGGATCTCCCGCCCGATTTCATCATACTGATGCTGCAGCTTGTTGCCGTCCGGATACTGGATTTGGGTCAGTTGACCGGCCAGATTGTAGCCATAGCCAGTGGTTCGCCCTTCCGGATCGGTGACCCCGGTTAACTGGCTCAGAATGTGATGGTATATCCTCTGTGATGTCCAATAAAGTTGCTCTCTTTGGCAACTTCATCCATGTATATATTTTGCGGCTTTGTTACTCTCAATCAACCAGAAGCCGCTCTACTTCGTCGTCTTCATTTCGAATGCATTCCTTCTTGTAGTGATATGCCGCCGCGCCGCGACATATCAAACTGGGAAGGGGCTAGCCTGAACGATACCTTACCCGCTTATATGTCAACTAGTCATCACCAAATTGTTTTTTCGTGGTAGTAATCGTTCCTTCCAACAGATTGTTGCAGAGCATTTTAAAATTTCCCTCACTATCGTAGTCGGCTTACAACAAATTAAAGTTGCGGAAGGGCATTTTATTTAAAAAACCGCAAGAAAGCAAAGGTAAGGTTTTTGAAATGAAGTATAGAGGTAACTGGGTATTTTGAAGGAGTTGAATAGGAGAGCGGAAATGCAAATGGGGTATACAATTCAAGCGTAATGTTGTACGTACAATACCATTCACAAAATTTTCATATGGAGCTAATGAGGGTTAAGTTCATTCGGGACATGCCGCTCGAATCATTCGGCACAGGGTAGAGGTAAAAAGAAAGACCTTGAGGATTGCCGCCCTCAAGGCTCATAGATACTTACTTAATGCTACTGTAGTACTTCATCAACTTCGAGACGATTTCTTCGGGGACGGTATAATTTTTAAAGTTAAGCGACACTAAATCGGTGATTGCTTTATCCATAGTAAACCACGATTCACTTTTGTAGTCACTATTGTCGTCAGTAAAGCCTAGAACACAAATACCGTAACTCCTTTCTCCCCATATTGCCCACTTCATGGACGAAGATAACCATACTACGACCTCAGAATTAAATAAAATAGCATCAGCAGGGCTCTCCTCAGGTCCTTGTTCAAGCATATTCCAGTATTCATCAGCCGTAGTTCCATTTTGTAGAACGCACCAATTATACTGAGAGAACTCATTATAGTAATAATCTACAGGATGAGGGTCTAACACAGCCATGATGACAGACGAATCACCAAACAATTCAGTAAGTTGTTCCAGTTCATTCCAAAAACGATAGCTCATTGCATGATCGAAATCAAGCACAACTGTTTTTTGAAATGGAACTTTAAAAACTTGGTTTGGTAGTCGTTGTTCGTAGTTGAACGTCTTCGTTATCAGATCTTGCGTTTCTTCAAATTGTGTTTTATCCGTTATAAATTTGTTCCAACTCATTTATCAGACCCCAATCTAATTTTGGTAGTGGCTTCCTTACTTCCATTGGCATAATAGTCGGCAGTTGGTTGTCCCTGATTAGATTTATCACGAACAACATATTTAGCGCCGTCTTTTGAATAGATGGTAGCACTACCGTCCTTAGTAACAGTTTTAGTCCAACCATCTCCCACAAGACTCTTTTCAAAATCTGCTCTCATGACATTAGTTTCAACATTCCTTACACTTTTCCCTACAGTTATGTCTTTATAACCACAATTCGTATTATGCACCCAAATCCCAAGGTCACTAACAAAGTACGTATGGAACTCATCGACCGTCATGTTATAAACCGTTACCTGCTTATGCAACAGCTCGATGCTCTCAATCCTCAGTGTATGCCCATCACTCTGAACTAGCAAGTCACCAACTTTGAGGTCTTTCACGAACGTCCATCCCTTGCCGTCTACCCAGAACGGATGGTTATACGTCGATTCAATGACTTGATCGCTCACCTGGATTTTGTAAATCTCTTCCGTCTCATGGTTGAACGTAGCCGTAACCACTTTGTACGCTACTTCACCAGTCTCTTCAGCCTTGGAAAGAACCATATCGCCGACTTCAATGTCTTCGATATTCTTCTCCCCTTCGTCTGTTTGAATC
>JAIMBU010000329.1 GCA_023511325.1 Gorillibacterium sp. | reverse complement strand
CCATAAGCATGACTGGATAGTGAGCCTCAAGCGATTGGCAAAGTTTTATTTTGCTGTTATTGCTAATATTGCTGCGCAGCAGTAATTGGATTGCATTTCCGGAGTGGCTGTCGGGCGGTAAAGAATGGTCAATACTTAAGCTAGCCCGAATTCGCTGCAGGGCAGCAATCAGTTCTGCTTTATCCACGGGTTTAAGTAAATAATCCCGGACCTGAAAGCGGATTGCTTGATGGGCATAGTCGAATTCATTAAAGCCTGTCAATATAATAACCGGTGTCTGCAGGTTCCTGTCCTCCCGCAAGGTTTGAATCAATTGCAAGCCATCCATCTTCGGCATGCGGATATCCGTTATGATTAGATCTGGTGTTTCATTAGTAATGAGCTGCAAAGCATGTTCACCGTTCTTGGCTTTCGCAGCAATCGTAAAGCCGTATTGCTCCCAATTGATCAGTTGGGCTAAGCCCGCTCGAATAACGGGTTCATCGTCTACGATGAGCACCTTGAGCATGTTTTTCACAGCCCCTTTAACTTTTATCAAAGCCCTCGGACGGATTCCTCATGCAACGGGGGATTTTCAGCTCAATGGAAGTAAATTCATGTTCCTTGCTGCTGATGTTAAATTCAAATTGGTCCTTAAAGAATAAAGTGATCCGGCGGAACACGTTTTGCATGCCGATCCGGTTCAGGGAAGGCTCTTTGGCCCGAACATCCTCCAGCAATTGATCCAACTTCTCCGGTTTGATCCCAATTCCATTGTCTTCGATGTGGAAGACCAGAAAGTTCTGTTCCTCATACACCCTTATGGAAACTAGCCCTTGATGATCCAATCCCTGGATGCCGTGTTTGAAAGCATTCTCCACAAACGGCTGAAAGATCATGCCAGGAATATATAGGGACAGTGTGTTCTCCTCTACTTCAAGCTCGTAATCGATTTCATCTTCAAATCGGTACTTTTGGATCGCCAGAAATTCCTTGATCATTTCCAGTTCTTCCTTTACGGTTACCCACTCCCGATTACCAGTGAGAGACCGTCTGTATGTCTTCGACATGTAACTCAGAATATCGGCAGTTTCCAATTCCCCCTTGATTACAGATTTCATCCGGATGGTTTCCAGGACGTTGAATAAGTAGTGGGGGTTGACCTGGCTTTGCAGAGCCATTAACTCCGCTTGTTTACTTGCCAATTCGAAGTCCTTTTGCCGGAGCTCAGCCTCGTAAACATCGTTAATCATCTGTTTAATCTTCCTTAGCATTCGATTAAAGCTGCGGAACAGTAGACCAATCTCATCTTTTCCCACATGGGGATACTCAATTAGCGCAAAATGCTGGATTTCCACCTTGTCCATGTGACGGGAGAGCAATCGAGTTCGGAAGTAGAGGGATCTAGAAATCAGAATAATCAGGATAGTCGCAAATAAAAGATTAGCCATTGCCATGATCACAACGTATTTCTTAGGCTGTTCAAGTGCCTTTTGGAATACGGATTCCTCATAAACACCGATAATTCTAAAGCCATTAATGGAATCAAACGTATTGATTTGTTTGGTCATTGTAAATTGTTTTTTTGGAATATGATCTGGATTGAAAACGGCTAAATATTGTTGCTCTGCCGAGTTGGTATAAATCACTCGGTTATGATCATCCACAAGGAAAAATTGGCCCAGGGAGCTTTCACTTTTAAGAATGTCTTTCAAGACATTATATTGGATATCAATCTTCAATATTTTTTGATACTGGGAATAAGAGGTGTAGTAGTCCAAAGTCCGGATGACGCTGAACAATCGTTCTCCATCGAGAGTCACTTCCCGTCCAAAATAAATCATATCCCCATTGCTGCTGTTCGCGTTGAAAACTTGGGGGTACCAAGGGCTTGTGGTTACTGCTGAAGTAAGTCTGAGTACGTTTCCCGCATTTAAGACAGTCGGGTTATCTGTATATAAATTAATGGTGAAACGATATTGGAAATATGGGGTGACTCCTATCAGAGGGGTACGAAAGTAACTGCTGTAATTCATGGTATAGTCAAGATTGTCAAGATAGGTTTTATCCAGACCTTCGTAGAAGCTTTGTGAGAAATAGATATTGTTGCTTAGCGCTTCGGCCTCTTTGAAGGTACGGGTCAGTTGGTTGTCTAAACGCTCCAAAGAAAGTTCGAGATTTCGCTGCTCTTCTTTTTTCACAGTTTGGGTTATTTTGGAGTAGAACAGGTAATTACTCAGGACAATAGGCAGAAATACACAGAAAATATATAGCAGCAGGAGCTTGTTGCGGATCTTTATGTTGTTTAATTTTGGGAGACCAAGGGATGTCGACATGGGAAATCCTCCGTCATGATTTGCTTCCTTAATTATAAAGATGGGATCACTCCGATAGCAAGGATAATATGGCCTGGCTAGCGATATGCTATATTTTTTCGAACAATGCCTATATTTTTTCATATTGAAGGGAGCGTTTCTCCCTAGCATAATAGGATTAGGTTAAAGACCTGCACCATAAACCCAAGAGGAGTGAGTCCTAATGAAGGCTTCCAAGAAAGCGATTTTCGTAACGTTAATCGCTGTATTGGCCCTGACTACTGCAGCATGCAGTCAGAGTGATTCGAAACCAAGCAGTACCAATTCAGGGGGCAATGTGAAAGCGGAACCAAAAGAATACAGTGTATTTATTACGCGATCCTTGGCGGATTACCCTGGGTCCACACGTGTAGGTGACATTATTGACAAAGAGACAAATGTCAAGCTAAAGCGTGAGTATTTGGTCGGAGATTTGGATACAAAGATTGGAGTCATGATCGCCTCTGGCCAATACCCGGATCTTCTGGACGGGGGATCTTCCACATCCAAGCTGATTAATGCCGGTGCCTATCTTCCGTTGGATGATTTGGTGGACGAATATGCTCCTAATCTGAAGAAGCTTTACGGTGATCTCTGGAATAAGCTGAAGCAGCCTGATGGTAAGGTGTATTTTCTTCCAGCATGGGTACCCCACGAAGAGGGGGATAAAGCACCGCTTCTTGGAACTCCACAAACTGGCTTTTGGATTCAGAAGGCCGTAATGAAGGAGTTTAACTATCCGAAGATCCAGACACTTGATGAATATTTTGATTTGATTGAAAAGTATGCCAAGAAATATCCAGAAATTGAAGGCGGAAAAACGATTGGCTTTGAAGGAATTATGGAGGGATCGCGTAAAGCAGATTTGGTTAATCCGCCTTTCTTTCTCGCCGGCTACCCAAATGACGGTGTAGCGATTGCCGACAAGGTGGATGGTGGCTTCAAGGTAGATACCTTCCAGGATAAAGAAATGTCCAAGCGCTATTATCAGAAATTAAACGAGGTCAATGCCAAAGGATTGCTGGACCAAGAAATGTTCGTCATGAACTACGATCAATACATTGCCAAGCTTACCTCCGGCAGGGTGCTTGGAATGTCAGACCAGCGCTACCAGGTGGGCAAAGCCATTGATATTCTGGATAATGAAAAACCGGAGCGTTCTTTTATGCCCTTGCCACTGGTATATGACAGCTCGATTAAAGAGCAGTATACACCACCGTTGACCATGGGAACAACAAGCGGGATGGGGATTTCCAAGAAGGCCAAGGACCCGGTTGGAATCATCAAATATCTGGATTATATTGCGAAACAAGATACACAGATTCTGCTTTCCTGGGGCGAGTTGGACGTTGATTATAAGGTTAACGAGCAGGGCCGCTTCTATAGAACCGATGAGATGATCACGAAGTTTAAGGATCCAGAGTACAAGAAGCAGTGGGGCGGGGATTATTTCCTGGGAATGCCTATTTCGGTCGGATACTGGGTAGACGGGAACGCAGCACGCGCCGATAACCAGGCGGAACTGCTTACTGCCACTTATAATGCGATTGATAAAGAAATCATCAAGGCATATGGGATTACGTCCTACAATGATTTATTCAGCAAACCAGAGCCGCGCAAGTATTTCCCGCTGTTTGGCGTCGCTTTCGAAAAGGGTGGCAAAGCGGAGCTGACCCAGCAAAAAATGGATGAGTTAATGACTTCTTATATTCCACAGCTCATTCTTTCGAAGCCGGCTGACTACAACAAGGTATGGGATGAGTATGTGGAGAAATTCAAGGCTTTGGATACAAAATCGTATATCGATGAGCTTCAGAAGGCTGTTGATTTCCGCATAAAGAATTGGTAACAGGCAACCGAGGTAAAGGGGAGAAGTTTCTGTAGGAGATTTCTCCCCTTCTTGATGTCAGACGGAGCTTTGCACAGAAAAAGAGAATGTAACGAACAAGCGGATAGGAGAGATTCATCATGCTGCAAAAAACATTTACTCAGAAGCTATGGCGGCAAAGGGTCCTGGTGCTCATGTCCGTCCCGCTTCTGTTTCATCTCCTGATTTTTAAATACATGCCTCTATGGGGATGGACGATGGCATTTCAGGAATATGTTCCGGGAAAAAGTTTCTTTAATCAAAAGTGGGTTGGATTTACACAATTCAGAAGAATTTTCACGGACGATATGTTCTATCAGGTTCTTCGCAACACGCTTGCCATGAGCTTCATCAATATCGTTCTTAACTTTGTTACGGCTATAGGGCTGGCGGTTCTATTAAATGAAGTTAGAGTTACCTGGTTTAAACGAACGGTACAGACGATTTCCTACTTGCCTTATTTTATCTCATGGGTGGTTGCTGCCAATATTATTATGGTTATGCTCTCTTCCGACAACGGGTTCGTTAATATTCTGCTGATGAAGCTGGGGTTGATTCATTCTTCACAGATGTGGTTGGGAAAACCTGACCTGTTCTGGTGGATTATCGGACTGGCTAATGTATGGAAGAATGTGGGCTGGAACGCAATCATCTATCTAGCTGCCATCTCTGCTATCGACCCTCAA
>JAIMBU010000328.1 GCA_023511325.1 Gorillibacterium sp. | reverse complement strand
ATTGACAGCCATGCTGACTGCCGAACAATCCGAGCTTGAACTCCGTGCTTTTTTGGCAAAAACGGAACCATTGAATGCTACCGAAAGGCTGAAGGCGCTCCAAATGTTCAAATCTCAACACAGATACGTCGATCGCATTGTCTGGTACAACCTCGATCGCACCGCACCAGAGCTCAATACCGGAATTTCAAGAAGACTAATATCTATGGCAGTGCTTCATGAAATGGATGATGCCAAAGAAGCATTGAATGCTGGCAAAGAGTATGAGTCTTCCGTGATCTCTACAGAAAGAGGCAGCTTTATGGTAACGGCTGTCATCTCTCCTGATAAAAAGCAAGGACTTGTCGGTTTGATTCAACAAGGCATCCTTTCAAAGGTCAAAGCAGAGTCACGACGAAGCATGCGCCTTGTGCTTAATCCCAATCCAGCAAGAAAACCTGGAATGAAGACAGCAGATGCAGGTAACCTCCAAGAGTCAAAGGTTAATCAACCCGAAGATAATCAAGGCAAAAGCCATTACAGTAACGATGAAGTAATCGTCAAATTTAAGAATTCACCTGCAGAACAACAAATGAAGCAAATTCGTGCTGATATTCAAGCTAAATCTGTGCAAAAATTAGGTAACAGCTATGTATTTAAATCCAATAAAATGCAAACCAAGCAGCTAATACAATACTTTAACAAGCATGATGTAGAATTTGTTGAACCGCATTTCCTTTATACTGCCAACGAACAACCCTCTGATGGCGATGGCATCCTACGAATGACAACCGATGCCGGCATAGGTCCCAACGATACACTGTATAGTAAGTATCAATGGAACTTACCTTTGATTCATGCAGAGTCAGGCTGGTTGCTATCCAAGGGCAGCTCTGACGTCATTGTAGCCGTTGTTGATACTGGAGTTGATCTGACGCATCCAGATCTGCAAGGTCGATTAATTCCGGGATTTAATGCAATTAATAACGATCAAAGTCCACTGGATGATGTGGGTCATGGCACCCATGTATCCGGTATTATTGCAGCGGCTGTCAATAATAATTTAGGTATCGCCGGATTAACCTGGAACAACCCCATTATGCCCGTCAAAGTACTGGACAGCAGCGGTGCGGGAAATGCTTATAATGTGGCACAAGGAATCATTTGGGCTACCGATCATGGAGCTAAAGTGATCAACATGAGTTTAGGAAACTACGCCCAAGCCGACTTTTTGCATGATGCCGTGAAATATGCTTACGACCACGATGTCGTCATCGTTGCTGCCAGTGGCAATGACAATACATCAGACCCTGGTTATCCTGCGGCCTATCCCGAGGTCATTGCAGTCGCAGCGACCGATAGTAATTCCCAGAAAGCTTCTTTTTCCAATTATGGTGATTACATTGACGTTGCAGCGCCTGGTGTCAGCATCGCCAGTACCTATACAAATGACCAATATGCTTCTCTATCGGGCACATCCATGGCTAGTCCACATGTAGCTGCCTTAGCGGCTTTAATTCGTTCGGCTAACCCAGCGTTGAAGAATATTGAAGTGATGGATATCATGCGCAATTCAGCTAGCGACCTTGGTACCGCGGGTAAAGATACTTACTATGGCTTCGGAGAAATTGATATCACGCGTGCACTTGAAGCTTCTCGGGTGAGTGCAAGTAAAACAGGTGAAGAACAACCGATAAATGAAGCAGATTCAGGTAACCCACTCGAACGATTCTTACACCGATTATTTGGATACTGACTGAAAACTTGTTTAGGCTTTTGGAGGATATAAGGATGGTGACTAACAGGGGCATTGTGGCAAAATAATGATTCGCACATATCATGAGATATCACACGTATTTGGAAGGCAGGGATATCTATGATCATATTTGCCGACGGAAGTGCCCCTATTAGTCCAGCCACGCTTACCCCTCCTGAGCGAATGATCTATGAGCTAAAAAGTGCCAGTCCCGTTTCGTATACGTACGAAACGCCCTCATCTCTGCTGTTTGAGCTTCGTCTACGCGCAAACATTTTGGAGAGCGCCCGATTGTTATCGCTAAGTGGCGCCTTGTTTGCCACCTTTGCTAAATCAACCTGCAATCCGTGGTATTGGACTCGCACCCCTAAGGGAGCATTCGTTCTTCGCAATAATGTACAATCCTCAGAAGGAATTCGAGATATCTTCCGCAATGGCTCCTTATATGCATTTGAGTGTGCCACTGCCATGGTGATCGTTCTGTACCGTGCCATTCTGGAGACCGTTGGGGATGGTGTATTTAACGAGAGGTTCTCTAATCTCACCCTGTATGACTGGAACTATGACCGGGATCTATACTTGCAACGCGTTGATGCCAAAAAAGGAGTATTTCCTGGAGACATCGTATACTTCGAGAATCCTGATGTAGCGCCACAAACTCCATGGTGGATTGGTGAGAATACCGTTAAGATGGACAATCGGTTTTATTTCGGTCATGGTATTGGGATCGTCCCTTCTGAACAGATCATCGCAGCACTCAACAGGAATCGGCGGCCGGGAAGTACGATTTCCGCTTTTATGTCAAATATCGTTGTTGCTCCCGGATACCGGGCAATGGAGAAGTGGGTAAATGGTGTTATCTCACCGGGAAATGTTTGGAGAATAGACGACGATGGCATTCTGTTATGTGAATCACTGCTCACTGTCAGAATTGGTGAAGCGGTTTATCATCGTTATTTGGCCTAAGATCACCTTTCAGATATGGGCGGGCAATAAATAGTTGACCCCGGGCAAACACACAGCCACGTCATGTGCGTTTGACATATCTTGTAGGGAAACGCCCTTCCAAATACCGTTGAAGAAAGGAGTCGATAATAGATGTCATTGTCTAAAGGAAAACCGGAGGTAGAGAGCACCGCAGTAGAACCGATTATTTGTGAGCCTCAAATTGTCTGCAGAGATTTTTACAAGCCTCAGGTGGTTCAGGTAATCCACCCGTTTGAAGTCATTAATCGAATCCATCTCGTGCCCGTTTATCAACACTTCTACACAGTCAGTGAACGAAACGTGATGATTCCAGGCTTTACTTCAGCCCCCTATGATCGTTAAAAAGCGAGTTGAAATTTTTCCTGATCTTTGAACAAACAACAAAGCCCACAATGCGAATGAATCGCATTGTGGGCTTTGTTGGTGTCGGAAAGCTTTCCGTAAGCCGGGTTCTGTACTTCGGGCGGTAGTAACGGGTTTCCCCTCCCGCCATTGAAGCGACAATCATCTATCTACGCCATACATTGCTGCATGGCTTCAGCGACCAACCCGGACGCGCTTCGGGCTAAAGTTGGTGCAGTTGTCTGCTCCCTGCGTCCTCTTAGGTCTTGCTCCAGATGGGGTTTACCAGAGGCTATGTCACCATAGTCCCTCGTGGTCTCTTACACCACGGTTCCACCCTTGCCTGTGCACCGATTCCTTGCGGAAGCGGGCCATCGGCGGTCCATTTCTGTGGCACTTTCCTTCAACTCGCGTTGACTGGACGTTATCCAGCATCCTGCCCTATGGAGCCCGGACTTTCCTCCCGTGACATAAGTCACCGGCGATTGTCTGTTGAACTTTCCGAACAACATTGTATATTATACAGGATTTGAGGCGCAAACACAATCGATTAAGGATAAATAGCTAATGGTATCCAAGCACTTCAGGCATCAGGGATGCCCCTTAAACAAAGGAAAAAGGTTCTGTATCCACCGCTGAGCTATAGACCTTTGTCTCCAATTTCTTCTCCGTAAGGCGCTCCTGAATCCACTGTGTAACCTTATCCTTCATAATCTTCTCCGCATGATGACCAGGATCAATAACGGTAATACCAGCCATCAGAGCGTCTTGAGCCGTATGAAAATCAATATCTCCTGTGATAAATACATCTGCCCCAACAAAAATAGCACTGCTGAGAAATTTACTGCCTGCTCCACCCAGTACTGCGACCTTTTTTATGGATCGATTAAGATCTCCAACCACACGAACTCGATCTACCTTGAGACCCATTTTGACCGTTTCTACAAATGCAGCTAAGGATACAGGTTCCTGCAGATAACCAACCCTGCCTAAACCAAAGATGCGACCTTTAAGGGTTAGCGGATACAAGTCATAGGCGACTTCCTCATAGGGATGAGCTTTAAGCATCGCCTGGATGACCTTGCTGCGGATACCCTGAGGAATAATGGTCTCGATTCGTACTTCCTCTACCTGCGTTAGCTTCCCGATACTACCGACAAATGGCTTGGTTCCCTCTTTAGGCAGGAACGTGCCCGATCCTTCTGTGCTGAAGCTACAGTGGCTATAATGACCAATGGAACCCGCTCCAGCGTTCAATATCGCGTCGAGCACCTTTTGATGGTGATCAATAGGCACAAAGACAACCAACTTAAAGAGGTCCTCTGTATGAACTTCTTTAAGTACAGAAGCATTCTGGATACCAAGCGCCTCCGCCATCCAGTCATTGAGTCCGCCCTCAGCAATATCCAGATTGGTATGACTGATATAAACAGCAATATCATGTTTAATCAGCTTCTCATATAATCTTCCCATCGGGTTATCCGTTCGTAAGTGCTGCAGGGGTCGAAAGATCACGGCATGATGTGCAATGATCAGATTGGCACCAAGACGTATCGCCTCTTCAGCGACCTCGTCATTGACATCAAGGGTCACGAGTACACCCGTGATATCTTTCTGTAAGCTACCCAACTGAAGGCCAATCTTGTCCCCTTCTTCGGCAACATGCTTGGGAGCTAGCCTCTCCATCATGCCAATTACGGTCTGTCCGTTGGTAAGCATTTTAGCACCTCCGAAAAGATTCTAATGTCCTGCTGCAATTCTGTTCGCTTCTCATTAGCGGATTCCAGCTTTGAAGAACAAAGCTGTTCCTCAATCCGAGTTAGTT
>JAIMBU010000327.1 GCA_023511325.1 Gorillibacterium sp. | reverse complement strand
AACTTAATATTTAATATTATTCATAACGAGTGATTATGCGAAATGAGATGATTTGAAATAAAAGCTTGAATCAGTTATGGAGGAAACAATTTGGAATTAAAACAATATTGGTTAATCGTCAAAAGAAGGATGGTATTGATCGCGTTGATTATTTCCGTAAGCTGTCTAGCCATTGGGATTTATTCTTACTATTTCATCAAGCCACAATATCAAGCTTCTGCCAAACTAATCGTCAACCAGTACAAGGACAGCAGTTCGATGCTATCGAGCATAGACCTTGGCTCGATAAACACGACGATTGGACTGATCAAAACCTATAAAGAAATCATCAGAACACCGCGAATTATGAAGATTGTCGTCAAAGAGTATCCAGAGCTTGGTACGACATACGGTGAGCTCATGAGTAAGGTAAGCGTAAGCTCAGTTAATGATACGCAAGTCATGTCCATATCCGTCCGCGATGATTCCTACAAGAATGCGGCCAATATCGTCAACGCCGTAGCGGTCGTATTTCAAAAAGCCATTCCTGAACTGATGAAGGTCGATAATGTTTCGGTCCTTGATAAAGCCGATCCACAAGAATTTCACGGTCCGGTTGCACCGAATCCAAAGATGAACATCGTTGTTACTTTCTTATTGTCCTTGATGTTTGGTGTTGGTATTTGTTTCCTACTCGATTATTTGGATGACACGATCAAGACGGAAGAGGATATCGAGAATATTCTAGGGGTTCCGGTACTGACCTCCATTCCAAGGTTCAAGGAACGTGATGTTACCGAACAGGTGAATCAAGCTCCACTTACACCAACAGCAGGGAGGGATAACCATGCCTCATTCGATTCCTAAATGGAACCTAATTACGGAAAGCAATCCTAAATCGCCGATCTCCGAAGGCTACCGGATGCTACGGACCAACATCGAGTTCTCAACGATAGACCATAAGCTGCAAGTTATCATGGTCACCTCATCCAAACCGAGCGAAGGCAAGAGCACCACGAGTGCTAATTTGGCTGTTGCTTTCGCGCAAGCCAATAAACGGGTACTGCTGATCGATGCCGATCTAAGGAAACCATCGCAGCATCATATTTTTGGCAAGTCCAATCGTATCGGTTTAACTACCGCTTTGTTTAGGCAGCAAGAGCTACATGAAGTGATCCAGCATACCAACACCGTTAACCTATCGGTTATTCAGGCAGGCCCAACACCACCCAATCCATCGGAGTTGTTATCGTCTAAACAGATGGCGGGACTGCTTGCCAAGACGAGGGAAATGTACGATGTGATTATCATTGATACTCCACCCATTCTAGCGGTAACAGACGCTCAAATTATAGCTACTCAAAGCGATGGTGTCGTACTTGTCGTCGATTCAGGCAAAGTGAAGAAAGAGGTTGTTCTTAAAGCGAAGGCTTCTCTTGAGCACGTAAATGCCAAGCTGATCGGTGTTGTACTTAATAACATTAACCGAAAACATTCGGATTCCTATTCCTACTATTACGGAGAAAGAAATGACGCTTGAGTCTTAGTAACGCCCTCCATAATAGGTAGCGAAGAATGAATAGGAAGGTAATGCCTCCTGCACCTCTATCACCGGAGGCACTCGATCATGCTGTGGGTCAGTCGACCTTAGACGTTCATCGTCAAGGGTGTGATGTGAGGAGGGGTTCAATGCCCTTGTGCACAAAAAAATAGGATGAGGTGAATTCAAAATGAGAAAAGTGACCAAAGCCATTATCCCTGCTGCAGGACTCGGTACTCGTTTTTTACCTGCAACGAAAGCGATGCCCAAAGAGATGCTTCCCATTGTCGATAAACCTACCATCCAGTACATTGTGGAGGAAGCGATTGAATCGGGAATAGAGGATATCATTGTCGTAACCGGTAAAGGAAAACGGGCGATTGAAGATCATTTTGATATCGCATTCGAACTCGAACATATTCTCGAAGAGAAAGGCAAGTTCGACATCCTCGAGAGAGTAAGAAAGTCATCCAATGTAAACCTCTATTATATCAGGCAAAAAGAGGCCAAAGGACTTGGACACGCTGTATGGTGCGCGCGTAATTTTATCGGAAATGAACCATTTGCCGTTCTCCTTGGAGATGATATCGTCGAGGCCGATGTTCCTTGCACAAGACAACTGATTGAGCAGTATGAGCGCACAGGTCATTCGGTAATTGGTGTTCAGCCCGTAGGAATAGATCAGACGCATCGTTACGGAATTGTCGATCCAGGCGAGAAAATAGATAACCTTTACAAGGTCAATCGTTTTGTCGAGAAACCTCCTCAAGGACAAGCACCCTCTAATCTAGCAATTATGGGTCGCTATGTTCTGACACCAGATATTTTTGAATATTTAGGCAGGCATGAGCTTGGTGCAGGTGGAGAAATCCAACTTACTGATGCCATTCAGAATTTAAACTTGGAAAAAGGCGTTTATGCCTATAATTTTGAGGGAACTCGCTATGATGTCGGTGAGAAACTCGGCTTTATTATGACGAACATTGACTTTGCTCTCCGAAACATGGAGCTAAGACAGCCGCTACTGTCTGGGCTTAAGGAGATCGTGGAGCGTGAGCTTAGCAAAGAATTAATTGCAGCAAGGAGTGTTAATCTATGACACCTTCACTCTATCACGATGAGGCGACAATTGGCGTTGCCGATTATTATTCGAATACAAGGGTTAAGCAAACAGGGTATACCCTCTACTCGGTGCTCAAACGGATCATTGATATCTGCGGTTCACTGGTTGGTCTCATTCTTGCCGCTCCGTTATTCGCTATTGTCGCTTTCCTGATCAAACGGGAGGACCCATCAGGTTCCGCCTTATTTTATCAGACGAGGGTCGGCAAGAACGAGAGGATTTTTCGGATGTACAAGCTCCGTTCTATGTATACCAATGCGGAAGAAAAATTAAAGGATCTGCTAGATAAGAACGAGATTGACGGAGCGATGTTCAAGATGAAGGATGATCCACGCGTGACGAAGGTCGGTAGGTTTATTCGGAAAACAAGCATCGACGAGCTTCCCCAATTAATCAATGTCCTTAGAGGCGAGATGTCCTTGGTAGGACCAAGACCTCCGCTAACGAGAGAGGTTAGGGAATATACGCGGCGTGATAAGCAACGCTTGTCCGTCACACCCGGCTGCACAGGACTCTGGCAGGTTAGCGGGAGAAACAATCTTTGCTTCAAGGAGATGGTCGAGCTTGATATTACTTATATTGAGCGGAGATGCATCTGGTTTGATCTAAAGATTCTCTTCCGGACGGTGAAAGCAGTAGTTGGCTCACAGGATGCTTTTTAACTAAGAAATGGAGGAGAGATTAGTGGCAATAGTCCTTCATATTTCGGAGTTTACCAAGGGTGGCATCGAAACCTATCTTAATGAAGTATTGAAATATCAAGCGAACAACCATGAGGTTTATCTGATGGTGTCTGAGCAGAACTCTGATCAGCATGCGCTGCATATCTCTCCTGATCGATTGCACCTGTACCCTTATAAGCGAAATCTTAAATATTTTCTTAAGGCAATGGTTTCGATTCAGCGAATGGTCAAGCAAGTTAAACCGGATATCGTGCATGTTCATGGAACGTTCGCGGGGTTATTCGTCCGGACGTTGTTCTTCCTCAAGCGGAAACGCCCTGTTGTGATTTACTGCGCACATGGCTGGGCATTTCTTATGGATACGCAGTCGTGGAAGAAAAAGCTGTTTGCCGGGGTGGAGAAGGTATTGGCACTCCGCACGGATGTGATCATTAACATTTCCCAACATGAGTATCAGATGTCAATGAAATACGGTTTGCCTGCTAGGAAGTCGGTCGTTGTGTATAACGGGGTATCGGATGCACCACCTTCCCATTTACCCGCTTTCCCTGTAAAGCAGGACAAGATTAACCTGCTTTACGTTGGGCGCTTTGATCGGCAGAAAGGTTTTGATTTGCTGCTTGAGGTGTTTCATGAGAATCAGTTCACAGATGTTAAGCTTTATTTAGTGGGCGATACCGTACTAAAAGAATTTGTTTACGATTATCCGAGCAATGCAGTCAAGATCGGCTGGGTGGACAATTCGGAGATTGATCGTTACATGAAAGCATGCGATGCCATTATCGTTCCCTCACGTTGGGAAGGATTTGGCATCGTTGCGATCGAGGCATTGCGGAATAGGAAGCCGGTGATCGCAAGTAACCGCGGTGCCTTGCCTGAGATTATCACGCATGGAGTTAACGGGTACATCTTTGATTTTGACAACAAGCAAGAGTTGGTTACCATCATCCAAGGATTGAGTAAGCCTCAGCTGGAAACGATGGGAGCTCATGGTGAGAAGATCTTTTTTGAGAAATTTCATTCCGATAAGATGAATAAACAAATCGAGCGGCTCTATGCTGATGCCTTAAAGAAACAAGGCGATCCGTATTCCGTAACCGTCAAAAAATACGTCTAGTTTCATGGGGAAGGAGAGATGATGAACGTTAGCTTACTGAGCAATCTTAGGATAAATGAACAATTAGCTGAAGAGCAGCCAGGTAAAAAACAAGTCTTTTTGGCCCTTTATCTCAGTATCCTGCTGGTGCTGACTTTCTATCAGGACTTCCCTCTGGTTAATCGTATCGGTGAAATAGGCAGATCGCCCATTATCCTGTTGTTTCCGCTGTTTATATTTTGCGAGATTGCCATGCTCTCTAAATATAAGCAAGTCATGTATGGATCAAAGCTGCAAAAGTACTTGTCTGCTTTTATTGTTTACTTAAGCTTGATCAGCTTGGTCTACCTATTGATCCAATTCATGCAGGGCACCTACAACCTGGGGTCTGAGAACCTGCTGGTCAAGTCGGTCAAGGTAATGATTTATTTTATATTAATCTTGCTTTATACCAGGCATATGCAGCTGATT
>JAIMBU010000326.1 GCA_023511325.1 Gorillibacterium sp. | reverse complement strand
TTGAAATCTACCTTGTAGCGGTAATAATCGCAGGCGGGGAAGAAAAAATCATGCTTGCCCACCGTATCTTTAACAAACTGCATCAGCGGGCGACGGTAGTTGCTATAAAGCCCATCCCCAAGCTTTAAGCGAATGCTGCTGAGTGAGGAGCGCATATGTACCGGAGAGACGTGCTCGGCGGAATCATTCGCATTGAAGCAGACAAAATCGCCTACCTGCTTGCCCTCGACATCAATAATATAAAGCGTCTGCCCTTGACGGACAAACGCACTTCTTCCTTCGTATGCAGGAACGATGATCTCCTCGAGGATACGTCCACTTCCGTTTCCCATAAAACGCTCACCAGCTTTCTATTCGATAAAAACAGCCACCGCTCGGATCGGCGAACCCGTACCTTTTCGAATTTTCAGTGGAAGTCCAAAATACAAAAACCGTTTCTGTGCTACTTTATCCAGATTACACATATTCTCCGTGTTGGTAATCGCGTATTCCCGGCAGATCAGATGCCCAGAGAAGCGCTGATCATCGGGGTTATCAATGGAGGGAGCATCCACGCCAATGTTGACTACACCTTGCTTGGCCAGCCATTCGGCTGCCTCATAATCAAGCCCGCCGTAGCGAGTTAGCCACTCATCTGTGCCATAGGACCGTTCATAGTGGCCGGTATACAGCAGGACAATATCACCCTTGTCGATGGTCAGCCGCGCTCGGTCCAGTGCTCGCTCTAAATCCGTTCTTGTGATGTATCCATCCGCGGGAACATGAGATACATCGAGACACACCGCTGGTCCGTAAAAATACTCCAAAGGCATCTCATCGATCGTCAGTCCATTCGGATCATACTCGTAAGTCGCATCACTGTGGGTAGGACCGTGCTCATTGATCAGCAGGTTGTTGGTGGCGAACTCAAAGCCAAGCTTCTGTTTGCTTTCCTCATGACTCATGTTGGGAAAAATCATCGTTTTCTGGTGCGGAGGAAACACCGGCATCCCTTGGTAAATTTCCTGTGAAAGGTCGATGACCCGTGTGCCCATATCACTGACCTCCTTGTAAAAGCATGGCGAAAAGCGGACAAATCCTAAATCGGTTGGTTACTCCACAAC
Source organism: Gorillibacterium sp. (assembly GCA_023511325.1). GTDB lineage: Bacteria > Bacillota > Bacilli > Paenibacillales > NBRC-103111 > Gorillibacterium. Next base: position 3,796 of record JAIMBU010000326.1, on the reverse strand, counting down.
GTTTTGTTCACGGTTAAGCAATCGTCCATGACAGGAGAAGAAACCCTTTCCTTACGCAGCGATCTCACAGAAGTGAAATAACAGTTCATCCGGGAAGCATTACACAATCGTCGAGAGTACCTTGAAGGCATCGGCATCGATCAAACCCATGTCGGTAATCTTCCAGGTTGCACTCGTAACGAGGGCAAGGAAGGACAGATGCATGAAAGGCACATGCAGACCGCAACCTAATTCCTCGCGGGCGAGTCGGTGCAGCTCTGTGATCTTCTCACTCATTTGTTTGCCCGTTAATTCGTCGGTCATCAGTCCGCCAATGCGCAGAGCAAGGTCACCGACGACCTTACCACTCTCGATCATGGCGATGCCGCCGTCCATCGCGATAACGCGATTAACCGCCGTTACCATATCTGCGTAATTCGTGCCACAGACAATAATATTGTGCGTGTCGTGGGCTACGCTTTCCGCGATTGCTCCCCGCTCCAGGTTCATGCCGTGCACGAAGGCTTTGCCAATTCTCTCGCTGCGGCCGTGCCGTTCTACCACCAGAATCGGCAGCAGATCCGCTTTAATCGAAGGTTGAACAACACCATTCGTAACAGCAGCCGGAAGGATCTTTGCTCCTGTTAGGTTCTGATCAGGAATGACTTCAATCGTGCGGACTTGGACGGAAACATCGCTCGCATCCGCATAGATTTGCAGATCCTGCAGCTTGACAGGCTTGCGCTTAACAGACTTTTTCACCGACTCAGGGTAGGTGTAAGAAGGAATATCAATCGTCAGCTCCCCATTTTCGGCGATTTTAACGCCACCTACATACACTTGCGATACCTTCATCTGAGTGAGATCACTGATGACGGCAATATCCGCTCTTTTGCCAGGGGCGAGTAATCCAACATCGGCAAAGCCAAAATGCGTGGCTGGATTAATCGTCGCCATCTGAATGGCCTCCACCGGATCGACGCCCTCGGCAATCGTTCGACGGATGATGTCGTTCATGTGACCGTACTTGAGCAGATCCTCGGGGATCATATCGTCCGAAACGAGAATCGCCCGCCGCGAGTCCATGCCCTCCTCGGTAATCGCCCGAATGCATTCGGCCATGTTGCGCTGCGAGGAGCCCTCACGCATGAAGACGCTGACACCGTAGCGCAGCTTCTCCATCATCTCTTCCTTGGTCGTTGTTTCGTGACACGATACATGACCGCCGCCGCAGATGATATGAGCAGCTAACTCCTTGCCAAATAGGCCGGGGGCGTTGCCTTCAATCGTTTTGCCGAGGCTTTTGGCATAGGAGACGGAGGCGATCAGGTCATCGATCAGATAAGGAGCATTACGGTACACCGGATGAACGTTGCTAAAACCTTGAAGCTCACCAATACCCTGAACATAAGGATCGTCGAGTAGGTCCTGCATATCCTTGGAGGAAATATCCACACCAGCGGTCTCCAGTCCCGGTACATCCGGCGTCAGGCAAGGGACGGTAAACAGCACGCGGTGCGGTAACGTTTTGGCTTCCTCAATCATCGCCTTCATCCCGGGTGTGCCCAGCACATTGCCGATTTCATGCGGATCAGCGATTAAGGTTGTTGTTCCCGTTGGGATCGACAGCTTAGAGAACTCTGTTACCGTCAACATCGCGCTTTCAAAATGCATATGCGAATCGATAAAGCCCGGACTGATGAACTTCCCCTGAACATGATCCACTTTCGTAGCAGGTCCAGTCACACTGCTAGCATCGCCGACCAGCAGGATCTTATCGCCCTTGATCGCTACATCGCCCGGATAAATTTCGCGGGTGACCACATTGATGATGAAGCCACCTTTCAACACAAGGTCGGCAAAAAGATTCTCCCCCAGCAGCACGTCGATAAGCCGCCGCCGTTCAATCGCGTCTTTAATCTCAGTTGTTTTCATCCGTTACTTGCCTCCCGCTCGCGAACAGTCCAGACTATCAATAATCCCGACAATTGCAGCATCGACAGGTGCGCTTTGATCATGCATCGCTCGCGCTGCAACACTCCCAATGACGTAGATCACCGTTTCGCCAATCCCAGCTCCCACAGTGTCAACCGTGATGATCGGGGCTCCAGTATAGGTGCCATCAGGTAGAATCGGCTGCGTGATCAGCAGCTTAGAGCCAACTAGTTTCTCGTCTTTTCTTGTTGCGACGACATGCCCGATAATGAGTCCCAAGTGCAAGGGTCGTCACCTCTTTCTAGCGATTTTATCCTTGATTTAAGTGAAGGTAGAAGTTAGTTGAATCTTATATTGCCGAGCGAGATCAGCAGCCAGCGGTGTGACAATCGCCTGAGGCTGAATGTGAATGCTGCTACGCCCTAGTTTACTAGCTTGTAGGATGTCCTCTGCGGTGACGACTTGTTTTTTTAGATGGTGACTGCTCCTAGTTGGGGAAAGCCAATCAATGACTTTATCCGGCTCCAGGAACTGAATACCGTAGCCTCTGACTTTTTCCAGCAAGCCACGGATTTCCGCTTTCAAAAAAGGAGAGGCATGGGAGAGTCCATGCTCCGCCCAGAGAAAATGCTCGGGCTCGACGCTTAACGTCAATGCACCAACGGGTTTCCCCGCACAAAGTGCCAGTAGAATCTGTTTGACAAACGGATGACTGGAATCAAGCTGAGCGATTCGACTCAACAGGGCTAAGGATAGGACTGGAATGAATAAGCTGTCTGCTTCACAACACTGGTTTAATTGCTGCTCGGATTGGTCGCCTGACGGTCGATCGGCCAACGACTTCTCCGGCCAGACGATATCATCGATGCCGCCTTTGCCAACAAGCTCCGCAAGCGGGTAAGAATGGAGTAGGGCTTGCTCTGCCCAAAGCTGAAGCCGAAGCTTCTGTCCCTGCAGCAAGCGGATCACCGCCAAGCCCTCCTCCATCCCGATAAAATGCTCACTCAGCAGAATAATGACGCGTGGATATGTTTCTTTAAGCTCATCGGCTCGGGTGCGGTAGGTTAATGCAAGCAGCGTGTTTGTGGCAACAGCACTTCGCCTGCTGTCCATAACGGCAACTATTCAATGCCTTTAGAAAGCAGAACTCTTTCAACTTCACTGTGTGGTCTTGGAATAACATGAACCGAAACCAGCTCGCCTACCCGCTTGGCTGCCCTAGCTCCCGCATCAGTTGCTGCTTTCACTGCGCCAACGTCTCCACGTACCATAACCGTAACCAGCCCAAAACCGATCTTCTCATACCCGCAGATTTCTACGTTTGCTGCTTTAACCATAGCGTCCGCTGCTTCAATGGCTCCGACTAGACCCTTCGTTTCGATCAATCCTAATGCTTCACCCATACCATGATACCTCCTGAAGTTTATGTTTTTATCAATCAAAAGTTAAACTGTTACTCGTATGCGCCCTTACGGGTTGATCCCTTTTTGTGTTTTGCCTTAGCTTAAGCCTTTGGGTCTGTTGCTGTAGTTGGTTCTGCCTCTAATCCTGCGATAGCGGCAGTAGGGGAGGACGACGAAGAGCTTTCCCGACCTAAAGTAAAGCGACTCAATATCTTCAGGTTCACATCGTCATGCGCCTTCGCAATCACATGAGCAGAGATGACGGTGCCAATACGCTGGGCAGCTTCCTTGCCAGCTTCAACAGCGGCGGAGACAGATGAGACATCTCCACTTAGGTGGATCGTGACGCCGAGGGTGCCAGCGACACCGATGACTTTCTCCACCGCGATCAGGGTTACATTTGCTGCTTTAAGCGCTGCATCGGCAGCAGATACGGCGGTTGTATAGCCGACGGTTTCGATCAATCCTAATGCTTGACC
>JAIMBU010000325.1 GCA_023511325.1 Gorillibacterium sp. | reverse complement strand
AACCTGACTTTAGGCAAAAATGTCACGGCCAGTGGTCAATCTCAAACCTACAGCCCGAATAACGTGAAAGACGGCAATCAAGGCACGTATTGGGAAAGCACGAACAGCGCATTCCCGCAATGGATTCAAGTCGATCTAAGCGCAAATACGAGCATTGACCAGATCGTGCTGAAGCTACCCACCGCAGACTGGGGAACGCGGACGCAAACACTGGCCGTTCAAGGCAGCACGGATGGCTCGACGTTCACAAATATTGTCGGTCCCACGGGTTATGTATTCAATCCCTCTGTTGCGGGCAACACGGTCACGATCAACTTTGCCGCAACCAGCACGCGCTATGTTCGCCTGAACGTAACGGGCAACACCGGCTGGCCGGCAGCGCAGCTGGCCGAATTCGAAATTTACGGCGCTAGTGGCACCACACCAACGCCAACACCCACGGCAACGCCAACGGTGACACCAACACCGACGGTAACACCAACGCCAACGGTGACACCAACACCAACACCAACGCCAACGGTGACACCAACACCGACACCCACGCCTCCTCCGGGCGGCAATATTGCTATCGGCAAATCGATTGCTGCATCCTCCAGTACGTTAGCATTCGTGGCTGTTAATGCGAACGATAACGATACCAGCACATATTGGGAAGGCAACGGCAATCCTAGCACGCTGACGCTCGATCTCGGAGCGAACCAAACCATTACGGCTATCGTGCTGAAGCTAAACCCGTCCTCTGCATGGGGCACGCGCACACAAACGATTCAGGTGCTCGGTCACAATCAGGACACGACAACCTTCAGCAATCTGGTTTCATCGCAAGCATACACATTCAATCCGGCCTCGGGCAACACGGTGACGATTCCGGTTACAGCCACGGTTAAACGTCTGCAGTTGAACATTTCGTCGAACTCCGGCGCTCCAGGCGGACAAATCGCCGAGTTCCAAGTATTCGGCACGCCTGCGCCGAACCCGGACCTGACGATTACAGGCATGTCCTGGTCACCGACTTCACCGGTCGAGACCAACGCAATAACGCTGAACGCAATCGTTAATAACAGCGGTAACGCCGGATCTCCCGCCACTACTGTTAATTTCTATCTGAATAACGAGTTGGCTGGCTTTGCTCCAGTAGGCGCACTGGCGGCAGGCGCAACGGCCACGGTAACGCTGAATGTCGGAGCCAAAACAGCAGCTACGTATTCAGTCAGCGCCAAGGTAGATGAAAGCAATGCAATTATCGAACAGAACGATGCGAACAACAGCTTCACGAACCCGTCGTCGCTCGTTGTCGCTCCAGTTGCAAGTTCGGATTTAGTGGGAACTGTTTCATGGTCACCCAACAGTCCAGCTGTCAACAGTGCAGTAGCCTTTACTGTAAACCTAAAAAACCAGGGAACCATCGCTTCGGCCAGCGGTTCTCATGGAATCACAGTCGTTCTTAAGAATTCCGCGGGTTCAACGATTCAAACCTTTAATGGATCCTATAGCGGAGCTTTAGCTGCGGGAGCGTCTGTCAATGTTACCCTTCCGGGGACATGGACCGCGGTAACCAGCAACTACTCTGTAACTACTACTGTTGCAGTGGATGCTAACGAAGTGACGATCAAGCAAGCAAACAATGTAAGTACAGCAAGCCTAGTTGTTTATGCCCTGCGTGGTGCGAGCGTACCATACAGCCGGTATGATACCGAAGATGCTACTCTTGCTGGTGGTGCTACTCTGAAGACCGCACCGACATTTGATCAAGCACTGACTGCTTCGGAAGCTTCCGGCCAGCGTTATGCGGCACTTCCCGCGAATGGCTCCAATCTGCAGTGGACAGTCAGACAGGGTCAAGGTGGTGCAGGTGTAACCATGAGATTCACCATGCCGGACTCATCAGATGGTATGGGACTTAACGGTTCGCTTGATGTATATGTAAATGGCGTCAAGGCCAAGACCGTATCACTTACATCCTATTACAGCTGGCAGTACTTCTCCGGCGATATGCCAGCCGATGCTCCCGGCGGAGGACGTCCGCTTTTCCGGTTTGACGAAGTGCACTGGAGATTAGCTACACCTCTCCAGCCCGGCGACACGATTCGTATCCAGAAGAACAATGGGGATAGTCTGGAATATGGTGTTGACTTCATCGAAATCGAACCGATTCCTACTGCTGTTGCTCGGCCGGCTAACTCGGTTTCGGTAACCGAATACGGTGCAGTTGCAAACGATGGTCAGGATGACCTTGCAGCCTTTAAAACAGCTGTAAATGCAGCAGTTGCAGCGGGTAAAACCCTGTATATTCCAGAAGGTACGTTTAACCTCAGCAGTATGTGGCAGATTGGCTCTGTCAGTAGCATGATCAACAACATGACGATCACGGGTGCGGGCTTCTGGTATACAAATATCCAGTTCACCAATCCCAATGCGGCAGGTGGCGGTATCTCACTCCGGATTACAGGCAAGCTTGATTTCAGCAATGTCTATCTCAATTCCAATTTGCGGTCACGGTATGGTCAGAATGCAATCTATAAAGGCTTTATGGACGATTTTGGAACCAATTCCGTCATCCATGATGTCTGGGTAGAGCATTTTGAATGTGGGATGTGGGTAGGGGACTATGCACATGTTCCGGCAACCTATGCGAGTGGGCTGCTTGTTGAAAACAGTCGTATTCGGAATAACCTTGCCGATGGGATCAACTTTGCCCAAGGAACCAGCAATTCAACTGTACGCAATAGCAGCGTACGGAATAACGGTGATGATGGTCTTGCCGTGTGGACGAGTAATGACAACGCTGCGAGCGCGGGTGTAAACAATACCTTCTCGTATAACACTATCGAGGATAACTGGCGTGCAGCCGCTATTGCATTCTTTGGAGGAAGTGGACACAAGGCTGACCACAACTTAATCATCGATACCGTCGGCGGTTCTGCCATCAGAATGAACACGGTGTTCCCTGGATACCATTTCCAGAACAATACTGGCATTGTGTTCTCGGATATTACCATTATAAACAGTGGTACCAGTAAAGACCTTTACAATGGTGAACGCGGTGCAATTGATCTGGAAGCTTCCAGCGACCCCATCAAGAACGTGACGTTTACCAACATCGATATCATCAACACCCAGCGCGATGCGATCCAGTTTGGATACGGCGGTGGATTCGAGAATATCGTGTTTAACAACATTACCATTAATGGTACGGGTCTTGATGGAGTAACAACCTCACGTTTTTCAGGACCCCATCAGGGTGCGGCTATCTTTACTTATACCGGTAATGGCTCCGCAACATTCAACAACCTGATAACCAGTAATATCGCTTACCCTAATCTTAATTACATCCAGAGTGGTTTTAATCTGACTATTCATTAAGAACTTTAAAAAAGGAGGGTGTCCCAAAAGCCATGGAAATGGCTGATGGAACACCCTCTTCTTTATAAGAAGTGCTCATATTACTAAAGCCACAATGTTGAGTGTATCAGATGATTAAACGGAAAAAGCCGACGGAAACTGTTGGACAATTCCGTTTGTCATCACATCAGCCATCCCAAGTGCTTGCGGTTCGATTTGGTCGTTTAAACGAATGTTTTCCTCATATTTCTTGGCAAGGCGAGAAGTAACTTCACTGCTGAGAAGCCTCAGATGGTCATAAAGCATTTTTCTCCATTCCTCTTTGGACCAGTTTGGATTAATTTGACTCAAGAATTCGGCGATGGCATCAGCGTTCATAAACCAACGTTTTTGAGCGTCGGTTGACGCAGCGGAATTGCCAGCCTGCAGTGCTTTGACTAGCTCAACAGCAATCGTGAGATGGTCTCGAAGCAATTCGGCAAATTTGTTTGCAATGGATGTTCCGTACAAAGGCTCAAGGGCGGCTGCAAAATCGGTTGGGTTTCGGAGAAGCCTCGCCGTCGTAGCTTTTTCATCTTTATGGCGGGCAATGATACTATTCACCGTCAATCTTGTCCAGTACACATGCTGCGCCCATAAAGCCCGTAGCTTTTGGTTTAACTCTACTTTGGATTTCGTCCAACCCTCAGGGCGAAACTGTCTGTAGGCGTAATGGGAATAGGTTGGATCATAACCATACATGTTGTACATATCTTTCGTTAGCTCCTTTTTTGCTTTCGTACAGTATATAGGCGGATCGCCTTTAGCGTGAATGATGGGGCAGGTCATCTTTCGGATAGGCGGGAATGGTATGCTGGAAAAGTCTCGGGTAAGCGTTACGGCGCTTTGGTTATGAGGACAATTGATCGCTGAGAGATCTGCTACCCTGTCTGCGCTTGTGTCCGATGGATATGGGTTGGCTGTTATATGCGAAAAAGTTCTGTAGAGCTCGAAGCAATATCACGGATACTAGAGAAGCCAATCGTACTTTTAGCGATTGGCCTCTTTGTATCGTTTGGGAACCTTTATCTGAACAAAGGGAAATGGGAAAAGAAGCAATTGATAAGCTACGAATGGATTTCCCCAACAACAACTCCCGAAAATATGATTTATCCCTGCATTGGTCATTATGGATCGAGTAGACGTCTTAAAATTCCAAATTATAGAAAAAAATACCTTTACAGGAATATATTGATTCGATATGATTACTGTATTGTTAGCTAGTGGTAGCCGCGTCAACAAGTGTAGTACGAACATAACATCAGCTCGATAAAAGGTGTACAGTAGCCAGCAAAAGATGAAAATGGGGGGATATCATGGGAAAAAATAGATTGCGCAATAAAAACCAGGTGATATGGTTGTCCGTAGCCGTAGCGGTTGTAGCGGTTGGCATTATACTTTTGACAGTACTAACATCACCACAGAAAGAAAAGTTTCCAACCTTTATGGAAGCTAAAGGATCGATTGTAGCTACTCAGGGTAGTTTCTCTTTCGAAAAGCAGGCTTATATTGGTGATGCAAATG
>JAIMBU010000324.1 GCA_023511325.1 Gorillibacterium sp. | reverse complement strand
CCGGGTCCTCCTCGGCCAGCGCCAGGGCGACGCTGGAGCCCAGGCCGCCGTATATCTGTTGCTCCTCGGCCACCACCAGGGTTCCTTCCCCGGCGTCGCCGCGCGCCAGCTGTTTGGCGAGGTCGTTGGTTGAAGAAACACTTTCGCAGTAATAGACACGCCTGCCGATCAGCGAGGTTGCCAGCCCGTCCCCGATTTCTTCCGGATAAAGGCGATCCGGAGTTTTTACAAGCTGGTAGCCCGCCCTGGGCCTTGCCTCAATTTCATAACCGTCTTCCCGCAAAGCCTGGATATGTTTCCAGATGGCCGTGCGGCTGACATCCAGCCTCCGGCAGATTTCCTCACCGGAAATTACGGGCAACATCAAATCCAAAAGAATCAGTGAAATATTTTCTCTGTCAAAGATCTCGAAAGCCTGCCGTCCATTGATTGCCGAAAACACTGTGAAGCCACGGCTTTCTAAAAAAGAGGATACCGCCTCTAATATTTTAGGTTCGTCATCCACCGCCAGTATGTTTCTATTGTTTCCAGCCATATTCATCACCTTCTTTATTCATTTCCATTAAATCACCCCCCAATACAAGGGTCGAAATAGATGAGCAGGAATCGTGTAAAATGGGGAGCCCGCCGAGATTGGGCTCCCCATTTTCCTATACGACTACCTCATAGCCCTGATCCTCTATCTCGAGCCTAATTTGATCGAGTGAGCTTTTATCCGGATCATTGGTAACTGTTACAGTCTTGGCATTCAAGTTCACCGAAACCTCACTCACGCCAGGTAGAGCGCCGACAGCTTTTGTGATTGCCTTTACGCAGTGTTCACAGGACATGCCTTCCACATTCAAAATTGTTTTTTCCACGTTTGTATCCTCCTTTTATTGTTTGCATTTGCATAGACAATGTAGAATATACCGATGTCAAAATTACCGTTGCCTATCAAAGCAATCTTCCGATAGTAGTCATCAGTTCATCTACACTCTCATCCTTGCCGCCGCTGATCTTTTCCGTCAGGCAACTACTGATTTCATTCTCCAGTACCAACTTGCTCATGGAATTCAGAGCAGCTCTGGTGGCAGCAATTTGGTTGAGCACATCGATGCAATACGCATCTTTATCAACCATGCCCTTAATATCGCGTACTTGCCCCTCCACACAGTTGAGACTTGAGAGCAGGTTTGATTTCAAATCCCACCTAGTCATCCCTTCGTCTCAGACGAATCAGTGGAAAAGCGCCACTTTCAAAATTTTTTTTCATACTGTACTCCTCCTTATTTCAGATTAAAGGGTTTCAAAAATTTATCCACCTCTGTCGGCTTGCCGTCAACATCGACTGGAACCTTCGCGAAAGCCCATCCAGCCACAGCGTTTGGATCAACACCTGCCGCGATAAATGGCTCCGGGTTTAAGACAAATACAATATCTTTATCATTTGTGCCCATGTCCTTTGCCCACTCAAACATGTTTCCATCACCGAGTTTTACACCGTAGTGGTCAAGCGCCGCATGATAGCCGATGGTGTCACGGTACAAATTAACGATTTGCTTATAGGACGCAAGCGGCGTAGCTTCGCCTTTATCGTTCAATTCGTTTTCCCCAAGTTTTGTCCCGACCATGAGTTTATTTTCGTAAAAACCAATCGTTTCGGGCAGCTTACTCGTCTCAAGTCCCGCGTCCAGGAACGGCTGTGCATCAAGCTCCAACATCACATCGTGGAGCGGGCTTGCGCTGTAATCCTTGCTCCAGATATATCTCACGGTTCCGTCCGGCGAAGAAAGTGACCAGCCGACGTTCACCTCATCTGGCTGAACTTTGTCGGAAACAGAGTCCAACACCGCGCTGAATGATGTAATAGATTCCTTACCTACAACATCCAGCTTCTGGCTTAACTGTGAGCAGGCTGAAAGGGAAATTAGAATCACTGCGCTCCCACTGACCAATCCAATTTTTTTGATAACCTTCTTCATTATGCACCCTTCTTAGTACAGTGTATTTACGGTTAACACGAGTGGGCCGGGTATCTTTTAGCGCGTAACCTCCTGCGAAACACTGCATTGTTTAAGATTTGTCACTAGTAACTCCCACGGATTATAAAATCTATCAACCACTCCCAATGTTTTACCCTCGTGGTTAAGAACAAGGTAAGTCCTATCAAATTGAGGGATCAATCGCCCCAACAGAACCTCGCTCTTGTTAAAAACGTTGCAGGTACCGTCTTCATTAGGTATGAGGACAACCGGGGTGTATGACTCCGCGCCGCTTAAAGTCGACGTTGTGTCTGTCGTGGAGGGATCTATTGGAATTTCAAGATCATTTGAATTGTCCTTGCCTTCATTATCCTTATGGATGTTGTTTACCCCGTCTGCGTCGTTTTCCGCTCTTTCGACCTCTTCAGAAATCTCATGAATGCTCGGTTCAATGCTCGCAACCCTTCCATTTTGTACCGGTTTTAGGTTTTCAACGATTTCGTTCCATGTGTTGAATAGCTGGTCAATAATACCCAACGTTCTGCCGTATTTGCTGATTACAAGATACGATGCGGCACCCTGCGTTATTAGCCTTCCAAGTAGGTTGTCATCCTTGTCCAGCACAGTGCTTGTGCCGTCATCATTGGGAACGATAAAGACATTCGAGTCATCGGTATCACCGATCTCCAAGCTTTCAATAAAACTGTCAAAATCTACGGGTTGTTGATCAAGCTGACCCAGCATCTCCTTCCATGAGTTGTGCAGACCGTCTATATATCCCAGCGTTTTACCGTATTTACTAAGCACTAGATAATTGATGGCACTCAATGGAATCAGGCGTCCGTATAAATCATCGCTTGCGCTAAACACGGTGCTTGAACCGTCATCATTTGGAACAATAAATATATTTTCCTCGGTCTGGACTAAGGATGTATTGATCTGCGTGCGATCTTTGTCGTCAATCCTACTACTGCTGTGAACATTGCTATCTATCATCGGTTGTTCTCCAATTGTGGAATGCTCAACTAAAGCAACGCTGACAGCAGACGACGAGGTAAGGCTCACAGCGGGAGCAATGCTCAATGGCGAATGCGGTGATGAAGTCCGGGCGATATTTCCTGATGCATCCGAATTTGTCTTTGAACCCTTGACAGCCATAGGCTTAAAGCGTTTCAGACGCAACGCATTTGCAAGTACCGATACTGAACTCAGACTCATGGCGGCGGCGGCAAATATCGGGTTGAGCAGCGGACCTCCAAAAAGATACAACACGCCTGCCGCAATCGGGATTCCGACGACATTATAGCCGAAGGCCCAAAACAGGTTCTGCTTGATATTGCGTATGGTCTTTTTGCTCAGTTCTATCGCCGTGGGAACGTCCATCAGGTCTGAACGCATCAGGACTATGTTGGCCGATTCCATGGCGACGTCGGTGCCAGAGCCAATGGCGATGCCGATGTCGGCCTGTACCAGTGCCGGTGCATCGTTGATGCCGTCACCCACCATGGCAACCTTCCGACCTTCGGCTTGCAGCTTTTTAACCTCGCTCGCCTTATCCTGCGGAAGCACCTCAGCAAGTACCCTGTCAATCCCAACCTGCTTTGCGATGGCAGCGGCGGTCTTTTTGTTGTCGCCTGTAATCATGGCTACTTCAAGGCCCATTTGGTGCAGACGTTCGATGGCGGCACGACTACTTTGCTTGATAACATCGGCCACCGCAATGATGCCGGCAAGGTTACCATCCAGTGCTACATACATTGGCGTTTTACCGTCTTCGGCCAGTCGATCAGATTCGATTGCCAATTCAACCAAAGAGATGCCGCGCTCATCCATCAGCTTGCGGTTGCCAGCTAAGATCGACGTACCGTTTAGCTTCGCTTCAATACCGCGACCGATGATTGCCTCAAAGTGATCTACTTTTAACAAATCAAACCCATGATCCTGCGCACCCTTTACGATGGCTTGCCCAAGCGGATGCTCAGAGGCCTTTTCGGCAGATGCGGTGACTTGCAGAAGATAGCCTTTTTCTATTCCAGCAGTGGTTAATACATCGGTTACGGTTGGCTTGCCCTCGGTGAGGGTTCCGGTTTTGTCAAAAACAATGGTGTTGATTTTATGAGCGGTTTCCAGAGCCTCACCGCCTTTAATCAGGATACCGTTCTCGGCTCCTTTGCCAGTTCCAACCATAATGGCTGTCGGCGTGGCAAGCCCCAAAGCGCAGGGGCAGGCGATAACAAGTATCGAGATAAAGATGGTCAAGGCAAATTCTAGGTCCTGTGTACCGATGTACCACGCGACACCCACAAGAGTAGCTATAACGCATACGGTCGGTACAAAGTAGCCAGACACGATATCCGCCAGCTGCGCAATCGGCGCTTTGGAACCCTGTGCGTCCTCCACCAGTTTAATAATCTGAGCCAGCGCCGTATCGCTTCCGATTTTGTCAGCGCGGAACTGTATGGTGCCGTTTGTGTTGAGTGAAGCGGCATATACCGCGTCTCCGGACTTTTTGTCAACCGGCATGCTTTCACCTGTCAGCATGGATTCATCGATAGCCGTGTGACCCTCCATCACCGTGCCGTCCACCGGTATTTTGGAGCCTGGCCTTACAACAATGATATCGCCAATTTCAACCTCATCAATGGGAATTTCTTTTTCCACGCCGTCCTGGATGACAATCGCCGTCTTCGGCGCAAGCTCCATCAGTTTTTTGATGGCTTGACTGGTTCGACCCTTGGAAACGGCTTCCAACGATTTGCCCAAAAGGATCAGAGCAATGATCACGCCCGCAGTTTCAAAGTACAAGGATTCTACCGCCTTAAAGTTTCCTCCAGCTATCTGAAAAATATTGTAGATGCTAAAAAGGACAGCGGCCGTGGTACCAATGGCAATCAGTGAATCCATATTCGGACTTCGTTGAATAAGCGCTTTATACCCTATGG
>JAIMBU010000032.1 GCA_023511325.1 Gorillibacterium sp. | reverse complement strand
GCCAAATACTTAAAAGGTACGAGCTCAATTTACATACGCTACTTGGATCAAAGATAAACGCCTTCTACGTCCTTAGGACACAGAAGGCATTTACCGATGCGGAGTCAGAAGAAGATCCTGAGTAGGAATACGACAAAATTATTGTTGAACATTACCACCTAAATTTTTAAATATTACCACCTAAATTCTGAATCAAAACAAAGAATCATGTTTTTTCGGATTCAACTTTTTTCAGACTCAACATCAAAACCAGCGCCTTACATCAGCGCTAAACAACAACGAGCCTGCTTGTCTGAGGATTGGATAGACATAAAGATTTATTCGAGAGATATAAAGGCTTAATTAAAGGAAGGGCACAAAGAATGGACACATTCCTTTATAAGCCAAACGGAAATAAACCTACCGGACCCCACAGCCCTTATTTGCTGGAAAACCGTCCTTTTTACCTCTAGCGGACTCCAGAGTCCTTACTTGCTCGACCCAGGCCACAATCAGCAGTTTTTTCAAGACATAAGTGCATCTGGGTCCGAAACGCTGGTCAATTCCGTTTTTCACGAGAAATAAGTGCAACTGAGTCCGAAACGCCAGCCACTTGACTGTTACGAGGCAGGAAGCCACAAGCACAAGCACAAGCTCAAGCTAACGAAACAAACAGTTGTATGAACCTCCCTCCCATCAAAAAACAGGTTAGGTGAATCCGTCAGAGATGGGGGACGCATCCTCCGTGAGCCAACTGAAGTCATCCAAGCTATGCGAACTGCAGGTCAAATCTATGCATTCGTTCTCCGCTCGGGCAAGCTCTTATTTTGGTGTTGCGCCCCTTTCATTAACCCCACTTCATCCACCTCGCTGGGCACCAATAATTCCATGCCGCACATATATTTCTGCAATGCCGCGGGAATGCGAATCGATCCATCTGCATTCTGATGATTCTCTAGCAGCGGGATCAAGATGCGAGGCGAGGCCACAGCCGTGTTGTTGAGTGTGTGACAGTATTGGAGCCTTCCCGCTGCATCACGATAGCGAATATTCGAGCGTCTGGCCTGAAAGTCTCCCAGATTCGACGAGGAATGGGTTTCCCCATAAGCTTGACGGCTTGGCATCCACGTCTCGATATCGTATTGCTTATAGGTTTTTTGCGACATGTCTCCGGCACAAACAGCGACTACACGGTAGGGCAACTCTAGAAGCTGGAGTAGATCCTCCGCATTGCGGGTAAGTTCTTGGAGGATATCCTCCGATAGTTCATGATTGTTCTCACAAAAAACCACCTGCTCCACCTTAGCAAATTGATGCACGCGATAAAGTCCGCGGACGTCCCGGCCAGCCGAGCCCACCTCGCTGCGAAAACACGAAGATACAGCGGCTAGTTTAATTGGACGGCGAACATCAATAATCTCCTGACCATAATAAGAGATCAGTGGAACCTCTGATGTACCGACCAGCCATTTAGCTTCCTGGGCAACCTCATAGGTTTGATCTGCTCCCAGCGGGAAGAATCCAGTGTTGACGAGTGCTTCTTCCCTAACCATTAAGGGAACGTCAAGTAAGGTAAAGCCTCTTGTGAGCAAGAGGTCCACAGCCAACTGCTGGACTGCTCGATGCAGCAATACGCCGGCCCCTTTGAGGTAATAATTCCGTGTTCCCGCTACCTTTACTCCTCGAGCTAGATCGAGGAGATCAAGCTTTTCTCCCAGGGTAACATGATCCTTGGGTTCAAAATCAAAGTTTGGCTGCTCCCCAAAACGCCGAACCTCCACATTATCTGCATCCGATTTCCCCACTGGTGTATCCGGCGAGGTAAGATTGGGTGCCAGCAGCATGAGCACCTCTAGCTGTCGCTTAACCCGTTCTAATTCTTCCTCCAGCAAGGAAAGCTTGCTATTATTCGTCTTCACTTGCTCCCGTAAATCATCTGCTGCTCTTGTATCTCCCGAATGAATGAGCATACTGACGTTTACGCTTGCTTCATTACGAAAACGCCGGAGGTTCTCCACTTCCTGGAGGAGTTCGCGCTTGTGATCATCTTGTGTTAACAGTTCATGAACCGAGAAAGCAATTCCCTTCTGATCTGCTGCCTGTTGAATGGTTTCTGGTTGCTGGCGAATCGTTTTCATGTCGAGCATTGGGCCACACTCCTCTTCAAGTTGAAAAATGGTAAAGCGAAAAAACGCAAAAAACGCCCTCATCCGTTTGGGACGAGGAGCGCTTGCTCGCGGTGCCACCCAACTTGAACGAACCACTTACGTGAATTCGAACCTCTTGGTTCCGCGATAACGGGCGGTCCGGTTAACTTAAGAGAGGGATGTGCAAAAGGCACAAACTCACTTTGGCGATAACGCCTCCGAGTTGGATACTCATCATGGGCAAATCATTCGTTTTCGATCGTTTTTAGTAGTATACACAACTGGATTCTTTTAGTCCAGAATAACGGGTAATACAGGGTCTCGGTTAAATTTAAACATCGTGCGAACCTGCGCTTCCGTATTGCGCTCGACGGATAATGGGGGCAACTCATCCTCGTCGAAAAACCCCACTTCGCTTGTCTCTATTCCTCCCGCAGCAGTACCGCCGATAACTCGGCAAAGAATAAAAAACTTATAGATGTGATAGGGCTCTGGGGGATGATGGTGGAACTTTTTATCGAGCACGGCTAATAGGCGTACTGGCTCCGTGATAAAACCGGATTCCTCCTTGATTTCTTTGACCGCTACTTCTGAGGGGGACAAGCCAATATCCGCCCAGCCTCCCGGCAGGGACCAGGCCCCGTCGAGTCTTTCTCTCACTAGCAGAACGCGATTATCACGGAACACAACACCGCGGATATCTGTCTTTGGAGTCGCATATCCCTGATCACTGGCAAAAGTCAGCTTTATCTTCTCCCGCGCTACTCCGGTATATTGCTCCAGAATATCCACACTAAGCTTGCGGAGCTCATCATATCGCTCCAGATCAAATCTATCTTTCCCATACGTTAGACCAGTTTGGGCGATCGACTGGATTTGTTTGGCCCATTCGAGCCATCTTGGTTCACTCATGATACCCCTCCTATCGTTCATATGTGCAAGGTATTCATATCAATGATTTCGCCACTCTCCAAGAAGTAAAGATATACGCCATTCGGACTCCGCTGCCAAATATCCTTCACAGCGCGGACATAAAGACCAAGCTGGGTTTGATAACTAGCTGCACGCACAGCAGCCGAAGTCCCCTTCAGGTTATCCGTCTTATAATCCAAGAGCACAAGCCCTTCTGCATCCTCAAAAAGACAATCGACAATTCCTTGGACAAGGACGGATTCGTCTCCCTCCGCGCCTTCCAGATCCTGATAAATTTCTCTTGCTGCCAGCTTGTAGCTAAAGGGAACCTCACGTTGCTTCCGCTCTGCAAATAATAACCGTCTGCCCAGCTCTGTTTCGAAAAAGGCATAGATCTGCGCTGTCTTTACCACTGCAGCCTGTTCAGGTAGCAACAGTTTCAGGGTGACCATCGCTTCAATTGTATCCACAATGGTCTGCTCTGTAAGTCCTGGAGTAAGCTCCAAACGCTGCAGAACAGCATGATACACGGTACCTCTCTCTGTCGCATTGATCTGACGAGCTTCGACAAAGCGCGGGCGGCGAAAGGTCATTCTTCCTGCCACTGCTGCATCCGGTGAGCCTGAAGCCTCTGCTACTCCAGTTACTCCAGTTGCTCCTGGGATCAAGCGAGGTGCTTCTTCTGTACGCTCATCCGCAACCACTGTACTCCAACCACTTCGTTCACTCAGCCGTTTCATTTCCGAAACAGTCGTCTTGGTGATGATATTCGGCGCTTGTGGAAATGGATAACTCCAGGATAGCTTACGCTCTACAGCAGCTTTAAAACCGGAATTCAGGATGATTGGTCGCAGCTCTTGAAGTGCCTCTAACCGACCTTCATCAGGTGCCTGGTTTTCTGACAGTAAGACCTGATCTGTGGAAAATAAAGAGGCTGGGTGGATTGCAATGTTCCAACGTGAAGGGTCATCTGCCTCATCCGTCGCCTCTCCATGCAGATCGCCTAGTATTCCTCTGCCAGCGGCCTGCCGCAAGACTTCCGCATGGGGGTGTCGATAAAGAGCAGGTCCAATCCAGTCTAGGTAGCTGGTTGCAGCTGCTAGCTCATAATCGGGAAGTGTGATTCCCGCTGATCCAGATGCCCTTTCCCAATGGGTGGCTTGTTTGGCTGCATCTTTTACCGTTCCCACAAGAATTAACTTTTCCCGTGCTCGGGTTAAAGCGACATAAAGCACTCGCATTTCCTCAGCAAGTAGCTCTAGCTTAAGTCTTCGTGCAATAGCCAGTGAGGGTAAGGAGGGATATGATAAGCGCAGCTGTGTGTCAATGTACTTCGGCCCAAAGCCAAGATCCTTATGAATCAGGAAGGAGCCATATAGATCCTGACGATTGAAAAGCTTACCTAAGCCAGCGACAAAAACAACCGGAAATTCAAGTCCTTTGCTTTTGTGAATGGTCATGATGCGCACGACGTCCTCTTGTTCTCCCAAGGCCCTTGCCGTTCCCAGATCGCCTCCGGTTTCCCGCATTCGAGCGAGGAAGCGAAGGAAGCGGAATACGCCACGAAAAGAAGTCGCTTCATATTGCCTTGCTCGGTCATGTAAAGCGCGTAAGTTAGCCTGTCGCTGCATTCCTCCGGCTAGTCCTCCGACAAAATCATAGTACGACGTATCCCGATAGATCATACGGATTAAATCAGCTACCGTTTGCTTGCGAGCTTCCTCCCGCCACCGCTCCAATTGATCGAGAAAATGCCGAAGCTTCGCGGACAGTCCGTTGTGAGAGGCCGCATCTTTGGCGCTGCATTCTTCAGTGTTTTCATCTAATCCAGCCGCTGTTTCATCTAAAAGATTATCCAAATCATCCTCGCTGCGATTTGCGTCAGCATAGGCTATGAAGGACTCGTCGTGCCCAAGTGGGTAAGAGGCCATATCCCCGTTCATATAGGCGAGAACGGCATCGTAAAACGCTCCAGCCTTCTGCATCACCCGAACCTGTGCCAATTCCTCCGCCGTCAAACCAACTATTGGGGAACGAAGGACACCTGCAAGAGGAATATCCTGATAAGGATTGTCGATTACCTTGAGGAGCGAAAGCACGACCTCAACTTCAATCGCGGCAAAATAACCTGTGTTTAATTCGGCATATACGGGAATGCCTTGTTTTTTCATTTCCTCCATAAACACAGGTGACCAACTTTTCGTCGCTCGCAACAGAATAACCATATCGCGATACTGGAGTGGACGAGCAGGAACCCCACCTTTGGCAGTCACAGAGAACGCCCTCGTGCCTGCCTCGCCGATCAATTTCTTGATTCGACTGGCAATGAACCGAGCCTCCAACCGGGCGGTCTCCGCCTCCTGACGATCGTCTGGCAGCGCTGTGTCTGCTTCACTCTCGTCTTCAGCCGCTTCGATGTTGTCCTCTTCTCCTGCCGATTCCAGCAGCCCAGTCTGCTCTGCTGGCTTATCATCGGTACTTTTATCGATGATCGCCAGCTCTACACAATGATCTTCATCTAATTCAGGATAGATTGCTCCTCTAACCAGCTCCGCACGTTCATCGTAACGGATCTCCCCTACGGACTCCTCCATGATCTGGCGGAACAGATAATTGACTCCATCCACGACCTGATGCCGACTACGGAAATTACGTGCCAGATCAATTCTTCGTCCGCCTGCGTGCTCCTCGGCTGAATCGGTTTGCCCAGTATGATCGTCCTGCCGATAGGCTTTGTATTTGCTGAGAAATAGACCAGGCTCGGCCAGACGGAAGCGGTAGATGCTCTGTTTCACGTCACCGACCATAAAGCGATTTCCCTGACCAGGCCTAGCAATCAAGCTGATAATCGTTTCCTGCACCCGATTTGTATCCTGATATTCATCCAACAGCACTTCCTCGTAGTGGTCACGATATTCCAAGGCTGCAGACGAAGGTTGATAGACCCCGAGCTCATCTATCCCTTGTGCAAGAATCTGTAGCGAATAATGCTCAAGATCCGAGAAATCAACAAGCCCCTTCTCTCTTTTGGCTATTCCATATTGTTCGGCAAAGGTTGAGACCAATTGGACGAGCACCCTTATCGCTGGAGCCGTCTTACGCAGCTCCTCAGCGTAGGTTGCGGGTTCACGATCAAACAGCTCCATTCTAAGCTTGGCAAGTTTCTTCTTGGCAGTGTCACGAAGCTCTTGGGTTTGCTTCTGCAAATCCTTGTCATATTGATCCCCTCGGCAAGGCTTCAGTCGCCCAAAGATCGACTCCTGAAATGCAATAAAGAGCTTATCCCAATCACCGCTACATATCTCTTTTAGTTCTTCAACTTTGGATAACTCCTCCATCAGGCTGTCCACATAAGGAGCAGGCCCGGCAGGAAGAATTGCGGTACGCACCGCCCCCTGCAGCAGGCCAATCGCTCCATCTAACTCCAACCGCACGTCAGCTCTAAGACTAGTTAACCAGAACTCCAACCCGTTAGGTTCGGAAGCGGCTTCAAGGTGTCCCGCCATCGCATGCAGCCAAGCTTCTGGCGATGGGTGGCTACGCGAAGATTCGTAGAGGGTTAGCACAAGCCTAAACAGGTCTTCATCTCCCTGCTTCCCACCATACCCATCCACGAGCAGCCAAAAGCCATCTCCTTCTTCGGCCGATGCATAATAATTATCGATCAACTGCTCCATGATCTCTTGTTTAATTAATTCAGCCTCTGTCTGATTAGCGATACGAAAGCCTGGATCAAGACTGATATTCCGATAGTGTCTACGGATAACCTCAAGGCAAAAAGAGTGAACGGTTGTGATCGAGGAACGGGGCAAGAGTGCAAGCTGAGCGCGTAGATGCCGGGAGTCCGGTCGTTTCTCCAGTTCATGCTCAAGCGCTGTACGAATTCGCTCACGCATCTCCGCAGCGGCTGCATTGGTAAATGTGGCGACCAGCAGTCGGTCCACATCCAGCGGTTGCATCTCTTCTGTCACACGACGGATGATCCGTTCAACCAGTACCGCTGTTTTGCCAGATCCGGCGGCGGCAGCGATGAGCATATTCTCCCCACGCCCCACAATGGCTTCCCACTGTTCATCTGTCCACGTCGATCCTTCCGGCTTGGCTACTCCTGTTGGTGAAATCATCTGCTGCTCCCTCCCTTCTCATCCTCTGGATGCTTTTTCTCTGCTGAGAACGTCTCTGCCATCGCCTGCCAAATTCCTTCCCCCTTAAGCGAAGGGAAACTGCGGAATTCTCCACCCGGCAGATCAGGGTCTAATTGACACACCGATTTGTAGGAGCAAAAGGTACAGGCGATCTTCTTCCCCTGGCGATACGGTTCAATCTCGACACCACCAGCGATAATCCGCGAACCGATACCACGAATGGTTTTGCGCACATGTCCACGCATCAGGTCCCACTGCTCCTCAGTCGCTATGGACGCCCCTTTACGAAAAGACCCGTCTTTTTTGATACCGATGGGAATGATCTCGGAGTTACCTGATTCTGTCTGCATCTGTGCATCCATCAGACCGATGGATTCCTGATCGGCAAGCAACAGACCTTTCATCTTAAAACTCCGTCGGAGCATAGCCTCTGCCTTTAGCGGATCTAGCCCATTGGGAACTGTCAGTAATGGATTATGAACATGAAAATAGAGAACACCCGCCGGCTGTGCCTTGCGGCCTAACCAGCGTTCTGAATGGGTGACGACGACATCTAGGTAGGTGAGCATCTGCAACGATAAACCATTATAGAGGTCGGTTAGCTCCAAGGAATGTGGACTGGATTTATAGTCAATCACGCGCAGGAACATCCCCTTCTCCCCATCAGCTCGATCTACACGATCGATCCTTCCGGCAATATCCATCAGGGAGCCATCATCTAAGCGAAAGCTGAGCGGTGGCAGCTTCTCGCCGGGTCCAAATGCTAGTTCTAGTTCAACCGGATAAAAGCCGTTTCCTCGTGCATGATCAGCAATTACGGTTGAGGCACGTGTGACAATATCTTTCAGCTTGCGGGCGATATAGCGGTAGCGATTGGAGCTAAGTAGAATTTCTCCTTGAAGTCGTGGTGTTAGTCGATCGACCACAAGTCCTGCCCGCTCCCGCATTCGGTCTGGAGACAGCGCGGACCAGTCCTCTGTTCCTTCTGTGATAATGTCGCGGACAACCTGACTGAGTGCTGCGTGATACAATTGCCCGATATCAGGAGCTTCCAGACGAAAAAGCTTTCTTTCCTTCAGCCTCAGTCCATGCGATACATAATGCGAGAAGGGACATGCGGCAAATCGCTCCATACGAGATACACTGGCGCGCAGGGTTTCACCGTAAAGCAGCTTGGCTGTAGCCGGTAGGATCATTTCAGCCGGATTGATGTAGCTGAGGGAGCGATTTAATTGCTTGAGCCGAGATGCCCATTCTGGCCGTTGAGCAAACCAATTGTACACATCCCACCAGATACTAGATATGATATCTCCGTTCAACCAGTCCTTCAGTTGAACACTGAGGTCGGTCAAAGCGCGATCTCCGTGTGTAATATAGTCGGCCGCTTCATCTGAGTCTGCACCTACTGGTGGAGTCGCCTGAAGCAGGCGTTCATCAGCCTTTACACTGGGAAACATCAAGCCGAGCTGGCGGATCATTTCGGAGGGCAGGAGTGATTTCCCCTCTTCATCGGCAAGAGAATAGCTCACCCACAAATACTGTGAGGGAGAACAGAGAACCGAGTAAATTAACAGCTGCTCATCGAGCAGCCGTCTTCTCGGCCCGCCTGGGAGATCGATTCCAGCGTATTCCATGCGGAGCCGTTCCGCATCAGTCAGCAGGCCATCCTCCTCAGGCTTAGCTGGAATGATACCTTCGTTGGCACCCAGCACGAAGGAATAAAGCTTCTGCGTCGTGCGGGTACGATCCATAGAGCCGACCAATACTTGGTCAAGAGCCGGAGGAACAAGCCCAAGACAAATGCTTTCTAAGCCAGCATCCAACAAACTGACGAATAAGTCTGCGGGAACAGTCTCTTCACCCATAATCTCGGTCAATTGATCAAATAGATCGATCACATAATCCCATATTTGCCCTTGCTGACGGGCAATCTCCGGTTTACCCGAATTAAGAGCGACATAGGCTTGCTGCTCTAGCTTCTCGGGTACGTGACAAATTTCAAGCAGTCCGTAGAGCGCGGCAGTTTTCTCAAGCACTGTGTCTGCCCGTTTAAAAGCTTGCTCAAAATCGCTAAAAATCGCAACAATTAGATCCCGACATTCTCGTATTTGCTTATGTCTTGCTAGCTCCGCTTCACTTCCGAGCGAGGGACGAGCATCTGTCTCCGCTTCATCCTCAGCTTCATCCTCAAGCTGGACAGGCTTGTAAAATTCCCAGGTCCTATCATCCTTCCAGCGATAACTATGAATGCCTCGTTCCAGCACGTAATTCTCCAGAAGGTCCATCCCTCGTCGGGTTACAGTCGACGCTGGAGATACTTGCTCATCCGGCAACAGAAAGTCCGTTTTTACGCAACGGAATATCGCCTCATAAGGCCAATCCCGGTTGACGATCTCTAAGGATGAGCGAATGAACTCGACAAGGGGATGATGCAGGACTGGACGCCGCTGGTCGAGAAAATGAGGGATCTCATAGTCGGTAAACACTTGCTCAATCAGCTCGCCATAGTCACCCATATTACGAATACGCACAGCTATGTCACGATATCGACGATCTTCATCGCGAACCAGACGAAGGATTTCTCGGGCACAGCCCTCTACCTCCGCTCTCCGGTTTACAGCACCTGCCAGGACAATGCTACTGTCTGTGACATCCCCTTGATAGACAACACGTCGTGAAGCCGAGCGACTCTCAAAATTGCGCTCCAAGTGGGCTAACATCGGGCTATTCTGATACCGCGGACGGGCACCTTGTCCAAGAACGACAGTCTCAAGCACCACGGCTCCAAGCTCTGCAGCCCGCCCAAGCAGTCTAGACATCGCTCTGCCTGTAGAGTGGAACAGATCGAACTCATCCAACTGCTCACCTGCCCGATAAGGTCGGTCAATGCTTAATGCTACCGTAACCTTACGGCAATAAAGCGAGAGCTTGGCTAAAACCTCACGTTCCTGTGGAGTAAAGCTGAAAAAGCCATCCACCCAAACCTCAGCGTCTTTTAGCCAGTCCAGTTCAAACACGCCTTCAGCTAAGCAGTCAAGGAATGTCTCGGCGTCCAGATATTTCTGCTGAAGCTCTTGCTCATAATCCTCATAAAGCAAGGAGATATCCAGCAGCTTATCTGCAAGCGCATCGCTGCTACCACCCTTGACCGACGAGGCAACCGCCAGTTGTTCTATTCTTAACTGAGCAGAAGTCAGTCCACTTCGGCGTAGATCTTTAAAAAATTGATTCAATGATTGAGCAATCCCCAGCTTGCCGGATGGCTGACGAAAAACACTTAGTTCCTCCTCATGCTTATGTATCAGCCGCTGTAGGAGCATTGTCTTGCCCAGATCGCTCACTGGAACACCAGCAGTATTGCCCAGGTCCTGCATGGCACGCCACGCAAGCCTACGGAAGCTGAACACCTGTGCCCGAATGTATCCGATGACTCCAGGACAGGCAGCCAATGCTTGCTCTGCTTGGAAGGTTGCTTGCTCTGGCACAATGAGTAAGATGGGATGCCCCTCTGGTTCACCCACTAACTTCCTGCTTATTTCATTTAAGCAGTACGTGCTTTTGCCACTTCCCGCTCGCCCGATTACAA
The DNA here is from genome assembly GCA_023511325.1 of Gorillibacterium sp. Taxonomy (GTDB): domain Bacteria; phylum Bacillota; class Bacilli; order Paenibacillales; family NBRC-103111; genus Gorillibacterium. Next base: position 66 of record JAIMBU010000032.1, on the reverse strand, counting down.
ATTGCAGACTCATCTCGAGCACCTCCCTTTAAAAATTTTAAGATATATATCGTCAAATGGCTTCAC
>JAIMBU010000323.1 GCA_023511325.1 Gorillibacterium sp. | reverse complement strand
TCTTGTTCGGGGTATATTTCATATATGAATCATCAACAGTCGATTCCTTTTCACGTAGGTGCAACTTGTCTAGTAGGCGCGTATAACGGAACAACTTTGACTGGATTTATTGAATATGCCGTTATGGAAAAAGAGCTGTTTATTAATAATATTTGTGTTAATGAACGATATAGAGGCTTGGGTATTGGCAGTCTGTTGTTAAATGCTGTATATGAAGATGCTTTAACTCGCGGTTATTCAAAGGTTCGTTTGGATTGCTTTTCTTGGAACGAAAGCGTTTATCGATATTATCGCTCGCTTGGATATGCAGAGGTCGGCGAAACGTTCTGGTCGGTTGGTGCTAATCCTTTTCAACATAAGCCGGCAAATCATGGCTTCCTCGTACACGATTATCCCTTTGCTGAAGTATGTCAGCAAGCCTTCGGTTTTTCTACCTTTCTATTAAATAAGGATGGCAATATGACTAGAATAGGTCGCCTTCAATCAAGCCATTATCGTCTAGCCTTGAAAAATGAGCATTTAGGTGAAGATCTATTACAGGTTCTCGCAGCGCTGGACCCTACTCGATCACTTTTTCTACTACATTCCGATCCAGGGCTGGTTGAATCTTCTTTTCGAAGGATTAGCTCAAGTATTCAGATGGAGCTCTCTCTGCGGTAATAAAGGGAGGATAGGGAGATGAAAATGAGAAGGACACTACGTTCAATATTGCTGATCATCATGAGTTGTGCACTTCTTTTCACGGGTCAGGTTTATTCTGCAGAAGAAACTACGGTTAATAACCCACTTTATACTGATGTTGCAGATGGCTTCTGGGCTGCGACTGACATCACTTTTTTAAAAAATGAGCATATAATGACCGGTTATCCCGATGGGAGCTTTCGCCCCTCCAACTTGGCTACCCGAGCGGAAGTCGTATCGGTAGTTATGAGAGCGAAGGGAATCAATGACCCCAATATTACAGCTGACAGCCCTTTTCGTGATGTCGATAATCGTTTCTGGGCATTCTCTAGTATTCTAGCAGCCTATCAGGCTGGAATTATTTCTGGATTTCCCGATGGCACCTTCCGACCCAATAATCTCATGACCCGAGCGGAGATGGCTTCCACATTAACGCATGCTTTTATACTGGGTGAGGGTAACTTAAGCAAGACGTTCACTGATTTGAAGCCGGATCACTGGGCTTATACGAGTATTCAGACCTTAGCGAATAATGGGATCGCTTCAGGCATGACGGATGGCAAGTTTTGGCCTGACAATGCCCTTACTCGAGCAGAGCTGGCGGTCTTTATTGCCCGAATCTTGAGATATGTAGAAACGAGTCCTCCCCCTGTCACAACAGCCCCTCCAAGCGCTACGCCAACATTGAACCCATCTCCGAGTGCTACGCCAACGTTGGACCCATCTCCAAGCGCTTCGGTTACACCGACACCCAGTCCCACAACAACTGTAAATCCGGGGACCCCTGTTCCGAGCACTTCGCCAATGGCGGGAACGTATACGATTGAGCTTAGCCGCTGGGGGATCTCAAACAACGGAACTAATCCTGTTGAAACCACGGCGGGTCTCAATAATGCTTTGAAGTGGATTAATCAAACAGGATATCAGCAGGCGAGCCTTCCTTCAGGGACTTATTTAATCGATAAGGACAGCCGAATTATCATGGTTAGTAACCTGACCTTGACCTTGGCCGATGGTGCAGTCATCCAGAAACAGGCAAATGATCAGGAAGAGTATTATACACTTTATATCGGTCCTCTCGTCCGCGACGTGACGATTCGTGGCGGGACATTTATCGGTGATCGCTACAGCCATGATTACTCAAAGGTGCAGCATTACGGAACGCATGAGTGGGGGTACGGTATAGCGATTGAAGGTGGATTGAATGTTGTCATTGATGATGTTAAGGTAAAAGACTTTACCGGCGATAGCATTTATATAGCAACAGCTGATGGCTATGTAAATATGCTGAATCCCGGTGACTTTGTGTCAGGGTCTTTGGATAGTACAGGTAAGCCTGTAGCTGATTCTAGCAAGATTCGGACAAATAATAAGGCGTTGACCAACTTTACCTCGAGACTCTTCCAAACTAGACGAGTCATGCAGCTTTCATATCCGAAGGGGCTCGATAAGAATGGCGTCTATGATATTTACTTCTATAGGAGTGACGATAGTTTAATCAGCAGTAAAAAAGCTGTCGAATATTCTTGGATGGATGTGTCCATCCCGACAGAAGCTGCCTATTTCCGTGCAGTATTCACTAGTCCTACTCCTTCAGGCGTTTCCATGAGGTTCGATTCCAAGATAAGATCAACGGGGATCATTGTAAAAAATTCTGACATCTCTAACAGTCGTAGACAGGGGATTTCACTTATCGGTGTTGAGGATGTGCTGATTACGAATAATGATATCCACGATATCAAGGGAACGGCTCCTCAATCAGGAATTGACGCTGAAGGAGATGTTTTCCTCAACAGTAATTTCAAAATTGTTGGCAACCGTTTTTATAATAATAAATCGTATGACATTATTCTATATGATGGACGGGACGCTCTTGTCGAAGGGAAACATATTGCTTCAATTGGCGCATTGGGCATTACCAACACCGAGCTATTCACCAATGCCCGGGTTATCAATAACACCTTTGATCAAGCATCTGTATTACTAAATCAGGATGTCTATGCGGAGAACAACACGGTGATAGATAGCTGGGCGAAGTTTACCGGGCCAAATGCTGTGATCAAGGGAATGAATTTAACCGATAGTTATCTGGAGGTCGCTAGCACAATTCCTGGCGGTGTTAAAGTGTATGATTTAGTCAGTACAAATAACAAAAAAATCGATTCAGCACTTGTCGTTAATGGTAAAGCAGCTTACCTATCGAACATCACGATTAATGGACCGACAAAGCTGAGGAGCATTACGGGTACGAATGCAGAAGGCACCGTTTTCGACAGACTTACGATAAATAACTATAATGGCGATTATGGTCTAGATTTGCCGCTTGGTATCTATAATCAGTGTGTGTTTAACGGTAGTACAGACGGGGAGTCTCCCGCATATTTAAATCTAGCAGGTATATATGAGTTTAACCAATGCACATTTACGGGCAAATCCGGGCTAAGGATTCAGAATGTTAACGCTGATGTTACGATAAGAGATTCTTCGTTTGTGATGGACACTGCACTTGAATGGGCTAAATCCGTCATTGTGGCACAGTCTGCCAAGAAGGTAACCATTTTGAATAACACGATTACCGCCATGAATCTACAGGGAACTAACATCGCACTGATAAAAATCAATCAGTTTGGTGGGGCATCCAGTGCTACAGATGTTGGGGAGGTATGGATCAAGGGCAACCGGATCACAACCAACATTCAAGCCAAAGGGATCTCAACGATTGATGCCGGCATCGGTGCTGGCCCCTATATCATTGAAGATAATGTATTGACTGGTGCTGTGTTGGAGTTAAGAAGCATAGATGTGGATCGCAACAATACTGTAAACTGATTTCGGGGATACCGCTAGTACTTGATTGAATCAGCGCTAGCGGTATTCCTGACTTTCTTAGCTTATTGACATGTTCTTAATATAGAATTACAATAAAGTCCGTATACTCAAACTACAAAAAGGATGAATTCCAAGTTGGATTCAGCTATTTTTTTATCCAGTGGTTCTATATAACGAACATTAATTATTCCTCGACTAGAGGTGAAGGGATTCATGTCGACTTATCAAGTATTCAATTCCTCCCAAGTCGGAGAATGGAACTCCGTGTTATCTGAAGTCGGGCGAACGGACATTTATTATTCACCCAACTACTGTAAGATACCTGAGAACAATAAGGAAGGCACTGCACAATTATTCGTCTATCGAGAAGGGGATTCTGTGGTCTGCTATCCCTACTTGATGAGGAGGATTAATGATCTTTCCCTACCCGCTGCGCGTGATCTCGATCGGGATTTTTACGATATCATTACTCCCTATGGTTATGGTGGTCCAATCATGAACGTCGTGGATGAAGGGGATCGCTTACGGCTGGGGTCAAGCTTTGGCGAGGCCTTTGGTGACTATTGCAAGCAAGTAGGAATTGTTTCGGAATTTGTGAGATTTCATCCTATCCTGGAGAACTATAAGTACTACAAGACGGTGAATCCAACTAATATCCGCCAAACGGTGTGCATTGATCTTAGCAAAGACATCATGGCCAACCTGAAGAATACATGCAGGAACAGAGTTCGTTATGCGAAGAAGCATAGTCTGATGGTAGTACGGGAGAATCCATATGAGCTAAGTGCTTTCATGGATATGTATTATGCGACTATGAATAAGAACAATGCCTCCAATTACTATTACTTCTCCGCTAATTATTTCCGTGACACCGTCAACCTGCTTGGTGAACAGAACATCAGTTTATTCTCGGTTAAGTTAATGGAAAAGGTTATCGCATCGGCTTATTTCATTCATTCGCATGATTATGTTTCTTATCATTTGACGGGTTCAGATGAATCGTATTTAAATTACGCTCCCTATAATATCTTGCTTACGGAGGCGGCTATTTCGTTTCAAGCGCTTGGCTACAAATATCTGCATCTTGGAGGGGGGTATAAAGGGAACGATGAATTATTTCGTTTCAAGAGTACTTTTACCAGAGATGAGCCGCTTGATTTTTATGTTGGGCGTAAGATTCATGACGGGGAAATTTATCAACGTTTAAGCAAGGGGATATCGTCAGCAAGGGAATATTTCCCACTGTATCGCAATTATTAAGC
>JAIMBU010000322.1 GCA_023511325.1 Gorillibacterium sp. | reverse complement strand
CTTCAATACCTCAGACATTTCAGTGAAATTGACGGTTTTGCCTGCTGCCTTCTGTAAAAGCCGATTAAGCTTTCGAACTTTAACTAATAAACTCATACGCCATCCCCCAACATTCCCTAAAAGAACTTGCTCCAAGTATAAATACCAATTGTGTTTATACTTGGTGACATTTCATACGTGTCTTCAAACGCTACAAGATATATTGGCTTAGGTCGCGGTTCTTAGCGATCTCTGCCAATTTCTCGCGAACATACTCCGGTGTAATGACGAATGATTCAAGGCGAATATCAGGTGCTTCAAAGGAGAGATCCTCCAAAAGCTTCTCCAATACGGTGTGCAATCGCCTTGCACCAATATTCTCGGTATTACGGTTAACGTCTGCTGCGATCTTCGCCATTTCTCTGATCGCCTCAGGAGAAAACTCTACAATGATCCCTTCCGTCTCTAGTAATGCCGTATATTGCTTGGTTAAGGCGTTCTTCGGTTCGGTAAGAATCTGGATAAAATCTTCTTCCGTTAAATTATTTAATTCGACCCGAATCGGAAAGCGACCTTGCAGTTCCGGGATAAGGTCTGAGGGTTTGGCCGTATGGAATGCACCCGCTGCAATAAATAGCACAAAATCCGTATGCACTGCACCATACTTTGTGGTAATCGTTGAACCCTCCACAATTGGTAAGATGTCCCGTTGCACACCCTCCCTCGACACGTCAGGACCATTACCCCGTCCTGCACTTGCCACCTTGTCGATCTCATCAATAAAAATAATCCCCAACTGCTCAGCACGCTTTAAAGCAATTTGAACAACTTCATCCATGTCCATCAGCTTTTGGGCTTCTTCTTGAATCAGCACCTGCCGGGCGTCTTGCACCGTAAGCTTACGTTTTTTGCGGCGCTTTGGCATCATATTGCCTAGCATTTCCTGGAAGTTCATTCCCATCTGTTCATTGCCTTGACCAGCCAGCATGTCAAGCATGGAAGGAGAATTGTCCTCCAGATCAATCTCAACGATCTCTTGCTCAAGTTCGCCTCGGTTCAGCTTATCCAAGATTTCTTTCCTGCGATTATCGAGGGAAGGATCAACTTCTGGTTCTTCCTCGTTGGTTTGCCCTTGACCTCCGAAAAGCATTTCAAACGGATTCTTGCTACTACGTGACGTCTCGGGAGCAGGTACCAAAATAGCAGCGAGGCGTTCTTCCGCCATTGCTCCTGCCTTATCCTTTAAGTCTTCCGCTTTCTCGGCTTTCACCATGCGCACAGATGTTTCAACGAGATCGCGAACCATGGATTCTACGTCACGTCCCACATAACCAACTTCCGTAAACTTTGTTGCTTCCACTTTAATGAATGGCGCGTTCACTAGTTTAGCCAGACGACGAGCAATCTCCGTCTTTCCTACACCCGTTGGTCCGATCATCAGAATATTCTTCGGCACGATCTCATCTCGGATTGAATCACTCAGTAAGCTGCGACGATAGCGATTGCGTAGCGCCACGGCAACAGAGCGTTTAGCGTTTCCTTGACCGACGATATATTTATCTAATTCAGCTACGATCTCTCTAGGGGTTAGAGCCACATGTTTCATTGGAACCCTCCTCGGATCATTTCTTTTAAAGCTCTTCCACAATAATATTATGGTTGGTAAAAACGCAAATCTCAGCTGCCATCGTAAGCGCTGCTTTGGCAATATCTTTGGCTTCCATCTCTGGTGCATAGCGGTGTAGGGCGCGTCCGGCTGCAAGGGCAAAGCTGCCACCTGAACCAATGGCTAGCATCCCATCATCTGGCTCGATAACCTCTCCATTACCAGAGATCAGCAATAAATCCGTCCCGTCCATCACGATCAGCATCGCTTCAAGCTTGCGCAGCACACGATCTGAGCGCCATTCCTTAGCGAGTTCCACAGCAGCTCTTTGCAGGTTACCATGATGCTCCTCTAGCTTTCCTTCAAATTTCTCAAACAGGGTGATAGCGTCGGCAACAGAACCAGCAAACCCAGCAATAACCTTCCCCCTAAACAACCTTCTAACCTTTTTGGCATGGCCCTTCATAATCATGTTATTGCCAAATGTGACCTGCCCATCCCCGGCGATAGCTCCTTTGCCATTATGACGAATGGCAAAGATCGTTGTCGCATGAAAATCCCCCACGATTACCCACCTCCAGAATCATCTATGTACATTTGCTATTATTGACTGAATATTCAGACCGATAAAGACAGTCCCATACATTAGAAAATCTACTATAGAGAAAACAAACCCATCGTAACACAATGGGGCTAGGCCCTACAAGCAGAATTGATAGGCATCATCTGTGTGATTCAAGATCAATGCAGGGGCGGCGTCCTTAGACGTCGTTCGTTTACCGGTGCGGCATCAGAATCCACCTTAAAGCAATAATTTTATACATTCAGCTAGAGAGATGAAGGGCCAAATTGGCCCCCTACCCACTGCTAGCTTATGCTCATTTGTCACTCTAATTCATTCTCGATAAAATGACGAATACTTTCCAACGCTCTTTGCGCTAGCTTCTCGTTTTTTTGCTGTTTGCTGCGTACCTTTTCTGAAATCGGCGGAAACAGCCCAAAGTTGGCATTCATCGGCTGGAAGCCCTCCGGGTCAGCGTGCGTGACGTAATGAGCCATACCTCCAAGCGTTGTCTCCAAAGGTAAGGTTAAAGGTTCAAGTCCTCTGGCTAGCCGTCCCGCATTAAGCCCTGCCAGCAATCCTGAGGCTGCTGACTCTACATATCCTTCGACACCCGTCATTTGTCCAGCAAAAAACAGGTCATCTCGTTCTTTAAACTGATAGGTAGCTTTTAAGAGGCGTGGTGAATTCATAAAGGTGTTGCGATGCATGACGCCGTAGCGCACAAATTCTGCATTCTCAAGCCCTGGAATTAGCGAAAGCACTCGCTTTTGTTCTCCCCATTTAAGGTGAGTCTGAAACCCAACTAAGTTGTATAAGGTGCCCGCCGCATTGTCTTGTCGAAGCTGGACAATAGCATGAGCATTCTTGCCAGTCCGCGGATCAGGGAGCCCAACTGGCTTCATCGGCCCAAAGAGCAGGGTTTGTCTGCCACGCAAAGCCATGACCTCAAAAGGCATACACCCTTCAAAATAAACTTCTTTCTCAAAATCTTTGATAGGTGCAGTCTCGGCAGTGACAAGCGCGTCATAAAAAATGTTGAATTCCTCTTCTGTCATCGGACAATTGATATAAGCTGCTTCACCCTTATCATAACGGGAAGCAATAAAAACTTTGTCCATATCAATGGAATCCTTCTCCACAATAGGTGCAGCCGCATCATAAAAATAAAGATAATGATCACCTGTTAGCTCCTTCAACCGCTCGGAAAGCGCTGGGGAGGTAAGTGGACCCGAGGCTACAACAACGATGCCTTCAGGTAGCTCAGTGAGCTCCTCATTGCGAAACTCAACAAGGGGATGCCCCTTAAGTGCTTCTGTAACAGCCCCTGAAAATCCGTCACGGTCGACCGCTAGTGCTCCACCAGCCGGAACAGCATGCTTATCCGCACAACTGAGAATGAGCGAATTAAGCATTCTCATCTCTTCCTTGAGCACGCCGACTGCATTCGTCATATTATTAGCCCGAAGTGAGTTGCTGCATACTAGCTCAGCAAACTGACTCGTGTGATGAGCAGGCGTCGTCTGAACGGAACGCATTTCGTATAATACAACAGGAACTCCCTGCTTGACAATCTGCCAAACCGCTTCGCTACCCGCAAGTCCAGCACCAATTACGGTTACTTTTTTTATAGCTTGTTGATTATTCAAACATATAACCTCCACATTGCAACATTGAAAGAATAGTAACTGACAATACAACTAAGCTCCACGTTGTCCGGGGAACTTAGTAATATGACTAATGCTACTTACGATTCTTCATCGCTTTCATCCTGCTGAGCTCGAGTATAGTCGCACTTGGTACAATGAATAACGGGTCCGTTTTTCGTGTTCTTAACGATCATCATGCTGCCACAAACAGGACAATCTTCGCCAAAAGGGCGGTCCCAGGAAACAAAGTCGCAGACTGGGTAACGGTCACAGCCAAAAAATATCCGACCTTTTTTGCTTCGTCTTTCGATGATGTGTCCCTCATGACAGGTAGGACAAGTGACTCCAGTATTCTTAACTATGGGCTTCGTGTTTCGACACTCTGGAAAACCAGAGCAAGCGAGGAATTTACCAAAGCGACCCATCTTGTAAACTAAATGTTTACCGCACTTCTCACAAATCTCATCGGAGACTTCATCTTGAATTTCAATTTCCTTCATTTCTTCTTCAGCATACGCAAGTCGCTTTGCAAAGGAATCGTAGAATGACTCTAATACATTCACCCAATCCTGCTGACCTTCCCCCACATGGTCCAAATCCTCTTCCATGTGTGCTGTAAACTCAACGTTCAGAATCTCGGGAAAGAATTCTTCCATCAACTCGATAATCAGACCACCTAGCTCGGTCGGAATGAATTTTTTCTCTTCTAAGGCAACATAGCCTCGCTTCTGAACGGTTTCCAATGTTGGTGCATAGGTACTTGGTCGCCCTATTCCCATCTCTTCGAGGGCTCGAACTAAACGTGCTTCTGTGTAACGCGGAGGCGGCTGAGTAAAATGCTGCTTAGGCTCGACTTCACGAACAGCAAGCTGATCCTGAACCTTCAGCGGAGGCAGGAGACGTTCTTCCTCTGTCGTCCCATCATCATTGCCTTCGATGTACAGCTTCATGAAACCAGCAAATTTGACCTGGGAGCCTGTAGCCCGAAATAGATGGTTGCCTGCTTTAATATCTGCCGTAACGGTATCTAAAATGGCTGATGACATTTGGCTGGCTAGAAAACGTTCCCAGACAAGCTTGTACAACCGATACTGATCTTTCGATAGAAAGGCTTTCAT
>JAIMBU010000321.1 GCA_023511325.1 Gorillibacterium sp. | reverse complement strand
CGCCTATATCGTGCGCGCACTTATGGAACGGGAATACGCAGATGCAGGTGTGGACAAGGTCAGCATGCTCGGTTATTTGTTCATGCCCGATGTCAATTTGGCCAATAAGAGTCTGACCGATCATACGCGTGAGTATATCAAAAAGAATGGTTATGCTGCGCTTAAAGAGCTCGACTATTGGATGAATGCGGATGAACGAGGCGAGCGCTTCAAGCAACGTTATGGCAATATTCTCACGGTCAATTCACCTCTGCCGCCCTTCAATCTGGCTCATCTGATCTCAGCTACCAATCTGGACGGTAAACTGCTAGAGAATGCCTACGACTACTGCATGAATGTCACTGCCGAGAACATCACTAACTTTATGGCTAGTGAGGAGAAGCAATCTGGCGAGGATTTTGCTATTCATGATTATATCAGCAATATCCGGAGTAACATCAACCAGATGGCGAAGCCGTATGCGGCTAACTATCAATACAATATCATCGGCGCTTCTTCTGCGGTGCTTCCCATTGAGGAAATGACCACATACCTAGCGTATCGATTGTTCAAGAAAATGGAATCGATGTTCAAGGCCGCTCCATCCCGCGAGGAAGCGGAGAAGCTTGCGGGTAAGCTTGGCATTGATCTGGAATCGATCCATCGTGAATTTTTGAAACGAGTACCGGAGCCCATTCCGGGCTATCAGAACAGCGAACGGCTTAACTACCAGAATGTTATCAAGCAGCAGATCGTCAACATAGACACGGAGCTTGAGCAGAATTTTCTCTCACGGGCAAGAGAGGAATACATCAAAGCCAGAAGGCAGCTTCCTGGTGAGATTCTGGAGAATTTTACCGAGCAGGTGAGACGGCTATTTCTCAATCCAGAGGAAGGTCCCTTCTATGCTAACCGGATCATCTATACAACGAGTGGACCCTCACTGCTCAGTATCATTCGTGCCTACATTGAAAGTCTGAAGGAGTCGCTGTACCGGATTCCCCAAGATATTGAAGCGGCTGCCGAGACCGCAGAGCAGAAGCTTGGTGATGCAAGGGACGCGTTTATCTCTAAGGATAAGAAAAAGGATTTATATATCGATGCCAAGATTCAGGAGTATTACCTCTATTCGGACCGAGATCGTATGGAGCAGATGATCGATTTCTATGAGGATCTGTACCGGTCGTTCAATGAGCAGAATTCACGGATCTATGAGGTATTTACCGAGCTGCTGCAGGCATTGAATGTGATTTTCGAGAAGAATGGGGATATCCTTGCCCGTGGCGATGAGAATTTGGACCACAAGGGTAACCGAACTTATTACTGGAATATCGTCAACGTCCCTGATGTGGAGAAGGTCATCGGGCGCATCATGGATGAGAAGAATGTCCAAGACCTGATCCGTGACTTCACAACGGAGCTTCTGGACAAATCGGGGAGCTGGATCAAGGATTCAGAGGTAGATGTTGTCGGCTCGATCTCCGAATTTATGACCGATCAATTTGGGGACTTAATCACCAAATCAATGGAGGAGTTCCTGCTGATTAAATATGGCCGTGACGAGTCCATTGAGAACATTATGGAGAAGATCATCGCAAAGCGGTTAAATGAAGAGGCAGTGCCTGTATTCCATATGAGCAACAGCTCAGGAAGCTTCCATTTCCCATCCTATGGCTTTGTATCTGTGCCACTTCAGGCACCAAATATCTACAAGGGCATCAAGAACTTTGAGGCCCATGCGGTGGGGAATTCGCGATTTACAGTTAAGGAGAGCCAGGTCAAGAACCGGATCTTCTGGCTGAACACCAAGAATGGGGTGCCGTTATTTTCTTACGCACCACTCAAAAGCTATGAGGAAAGCTACGAGAAGACGATTCTTCAGGCCGAAGGCACCGGACGTCATCTGGTGCAGACCGAGAAAATCAATTGGGTCAATCTGCCCTCGCCGATACCAGAGAAATCATGGGGGGATACCTATGAGAACACACGGGTGAAGAAGCATAATGCCTTCATTCGCTCCGTGTTCGAGGATGCGCTCCGTTATCAGGTCATTCGCGAGAAGAGTGCCGATTCAGGTACCTTTAGCCGTTTCGAATGTGTGCTGACAGGTCCTTTCGATTCAGAGGTTTTCCTAGCTGGCTTCAATTTACAGCTCGATCAGCCCAAGCCGAACCTCGGTGAACTTAAGCAGGCGGTTGGACAATTGAAGGCTAAGCTTACGGGTGGACTGGAGCAGATTGGCACTCGTGAAGTATTTGGCAGTACAGACTTGGAGTTAGCCAAAGAGAACCTAATTCGTTATCCTGGACTTTACGATGAAGTGCGCCGCGAGATTGCTAAGTACACCGAGATTACGGCGCTGATCGATCGGCTTGCTGCAATCCTCTCCGCTAATCAGAACGAGGAGAAGTGGATTGACCTCTTCATTGAATCGATATATACGGGAACCGTTATGAAAAAAGGGGCGCAATATGTTTACGACCATGATCCTGAGGAGGAGACATGGGAGCCCTTCATTAACTTGCTGCGGGTAAACAAGTTTATTGAATATGCGATTTTCGAGAAAATCCGTGGACTCGATGCCAAACGGAGTTCCCTCCTCGAGCGTAAAGCAGCAAAGCGCAGTGAACAGATGACTTCCTCAGAGGATATTAGCGAATTGGTCGCTACTCTGGAGAAGATGGCAGTTTCTTACCAGGAAGCTAAGGCCGCACTGGACTTTGATCGCTCTGAGCTCGTCAATGGGGAAGAGATGTACCGTTTCTACCGTCAGGTGACGACCAAAGCAAGCGATATACTAAAAACGATTCGCTAAAAAAGTCACTTGAGCACTTACGTTGCGTTGGCATTGACGGGTTCAAGGGAGAGGGTGGTTTCATGCTAGAGCGTTTACGTGCTTTTGTGAGCGAATATGATCGACAGGCTGATGCGGCGGCTGATGTGAACGACGAGCAGCGGAGCCTACATAATCCCCTGGTTTTCCTTTTTGTCGGCGAGAAGTCAACGGAAGCTTTGGTTACCGTACGTCGCTTGATGGAGTTGAAATGCACCAATAGTGCAGCGATCTTGTACTTGCATTTGACGGAAAGTGGCAGCGATTCGAGTCTATCTACAGATGGAGCTACTGCTAACAAGGAAGAGGAGACAAGGAAAGCACCGGACAACCTATTCAGTCTGCGGCTTCCACTTACCCGAGACAACCGAGGATCTGTCCGTCCTGACCTGCACCGAAGTTTTCATCATAGTCCAGAGGCCATGATCGGGCTGAATCGCCTGATCCGCCGTGCCGGTAACCGGCTTGCTGAAAGTGGTCGCCTGTATGCTAATTTTCAGCGATTGAATGTGGCCGTGGTGACCAGAGCGGATGATCCGCTGAATGTATTACTGCCTGAATTCCTACTGCTGATCAAATCGATACTCGGCGAATCCTTCAAGCAGGTGCAGACGGATCTGTATGCGCTGTTGAAGGAGGGTGAGGCAGATGAGGACTTTGCTTATCGGGCGGCATTGGGGTATAGCTTCCTCAACGAACTTGAAGCGGAGCAAGAGCGTAGCTATACGCTACGTGCTCCGCTGCTGCTAACGGAGGATGGGTTTGCCCTAGAGGTTGAACACGCGCCAGCTCCCTTGTTTGATCTTGTTTACCTGCTTGGTGATAAAGATGAGCATGGAATATTAGCCAAGCAAGGCTTAGAGCTCGCCTATAAAACCATCGCCAGTCTGAATTTGTTGAAAAACCGCCGTACGATCCACGAGTATGACCGAGAGGGTGGCGGCGTCTACAATAATCTCCAATATAAGCAGAGCATTACCTCTCCTGCTGTTCCGGAGAATATCTATTCCTCTGCCGGTTATGCGGAGGTAAGGCGTCCAAATCAGGCGATTGCGCTGATGGTGCTGAAAGAGTTTTATCAAGCTTTTTGTTCCAAGCTTGCAACTGGCGGCAGAATGGAGGATTACGACGCGGCCCAGCTCTTCGGTCTTGACGTCGCTTCAGTGAATCGTCGGGTCCTTTCCCTCCTTCCGGCGAAGGAGAAGCTTGAGGAGATGCATGCGCTGCTTGCAGCAGATCTATCTCTAGACGTGCTTAAGCGCTCTTCTCTGCGGGAAGCAGAGGGAGAACTGTATGGAAGTAATGGTCGGGCTTTTTTTGCCTTACACTTTGAGCAGACAGCCCGTACGGCTTTATCAGCATTAAACCTGCGAACGGAGGTCGAGCGAAAGCTTGCAACTGAGCTTAAGCCACCCTATACGTTCTACTCGGTTTACAGCTGGACAGATGAGCTAGGAGAAGCTGGACTGCATAAGGTGATCCTTCGGCAGCTGGAGGAAACCGGTCGACAACTCGAGGATGCCAAACATGCTCTGCAAAGTGTCTATGAGCAGACGGGAGATACATTGCCAGCGGGGAGCGGGTTTACCTTTCTCGCTAAAGCTGGCAAGCGACGGTTTCGGCGTGAACTTCTCACGGTGCTATATAGCCTGCAATACGATGTACTCGCGCTGCAGATTAAGCGAGAGTTACTCCTCAAGTGGGAAGAGACACTGGATGAGTTACACAAAGGTGCAGGACAGCTAGTTGCTCAATTGGATCTGCTTAAGTCAGACCTTAAGGATGCTACCCTGCAGATCGTTGGGCAGACGACAGATGATAACGGGGATTACTTGGGCCGAAACCTGAAGGAGTATTATTCAAAGCAGGTCGAAAGAATAGTTGAGGCTTTGAGTGTGAGTCGGGGAGCGGATTTTTTCTTAGATAGTAAGTTTTTTGGTGATATTGGAACGCTGCTCAAAGCGGGCCGGGATAAGCTGCTGGCGTGTTTAATTGACATCTGCCGCCGGGAGATTTTCACGGACGCTGTATTTGCTGAGTCCTTTGAAGAGGAATTATTAGAGCGCGCTAATGTGACGATTGGCTTTGAAGAGAGCAATCGGGTA
>JAIMBU010000320.1 GCA_023511325.1 Gorillibacterium sp. | reverse complement strand
CCTTATACCACGGGATTGAACAAATGGTTGATGTTGGGTTGATCCGGATCACCGCAAAGCGTCAGGGGGAAGACCTCCTTTTCGTTATTGAGGATAACGGTGTTGGCATTTCGGCCAAGCATCTTGAGAAGCTGCGAAGTGGTCAAGCAGTTATAAACGAGAGCGAGAATAGCTCCGGCGTTGGTCTTGGCAATGTACGTGAGCGCATCCGACTCTACTATGGTAAGCCCTATGGTATTCATATTGAGAGTGCGCTTGAGGAAGGCACTCGTGTGTCGATCTGCATTCCCTTGGTCAAGGAGGAGCAAGCATGAAAAGCTGCAAAAAAATAGCGTTCAAGCTGGCACTCATCTTGTCATTAGCTGCCATCCTTGGTTCTTGCTCCAAAGATATTAACCTGAGCCACACTTCAGCAGAAACCAACATCGCTCTCATCTTATCAACTAATGAAGGCGACTATTGGAAAACCATCAAGATGGGAGCCGATACAGCGGCTAAAGAGTTTAATGTCAGTCTGATCTTTAACGCCCCCGGCAATGAGACTGATACGAATGGTCAGGCGGAATTAGTCCGCCAAGCACTGGAAAGTCCAATCAAGGCACTGGTTCTGGCAGCTAATGATTATGATGCGTTAGCGGAAGTGGCAAATGAAGCAAACCGCCAAGGGGTTCCTGTCATCACCATCGATTCAGAGGTCAATTCACCGGAAATCACAAGCTTTATCGGTACAAACAGCTATGAAGCCGGCAGAAAAGCTGGTCAAAAAATGCTTGAGCTCATTACCACCCCTGCTCCGCGCATCGCAATACTGGGTACGAGAAAACGTGATCGCAATACTGCCCAAAGGGAGGCCGGAATTCTCGATGTCTTCGCAAGCCATCAAGTCGAGGTGGTGGACATCCTATATTTAGATCCCGACATCAAAGAAGACTCAAATGTCATGAGCAGTACGGTACATGGTTGGTTAAAGGATGGTGCCTCACTCGACGGGATTATTGCGATGAATACCCATGCCTCTATCGGCGCCGCTGAAGAGCTTCGACTTATGGATTTGGAGGGGCGTGTCAAGCTTGTAACCTTTGATCATACCCTTGAGGCCCTTGAATTGATCCAAGAAGGGACAATTCAAGCATCTGTCATTCAAAACCCTTACAGCATGGGCTACCTTGGGATCAAATATGCTGCTTTAGCAGCAACCAGAAAGGTTGTGCCTGGACGCATTGATACAGAATCGACAGTCATTGATTTAGATAATATGTTCTGGAAGGAGAACCAGAAAAGGCTATTTCCGCTGGTGAAATGACAGTTTCTGTTGTTAATCCGTTTGTGCTTACTGCTTGTTCTTTCTTATAATATCCGCTGATAAGTACCCGGTAGGAGAGAATGCGGTGTGTTGATTCTTGATGTGAATATGGCATTCACTTTTTCAGGAAAATAACACATAATTAGGATAGGCAAAACTGTTATTGTATATATAAAGAAAGGGGCTTATAAATGAAAAAATTATTGGCGGTTGTGACAGCAGGTGTTCTTCTCGCCAGTCTTGGTGCAGCTTGTACCAAGACTGATACCAATGGTGGAGCAACAAGCGGCAGCCTGAAGACAATTGGGGTAGCTATTTATAAGTTTGAAGATACTTTCGTCATCGGCGTACGAAACTCCATCTCAGATGAAGCGAAGGGTAAAGTAAAGGTTGAGATCGTGGACAGTCAGAATGCCCAACCGATTCAAAACGATAAGGTGGACCAGTTTATCAGTAAAAAGGTCAATGCCCTTGCCATCAATCCAGTAGACCGGACGGTTGCTGGCATTCTGATCGATAAAGCTAAGGCTGCAAACATTCCCGTTGTCTTCTTTAACCGTGAGCCCTTGCCTGAGGATATGAAGAAATGGGATAAAGTGTACTATGTCGGTGCGAAGGCAGAAGAATCCGGAACCATGTCTGGTCAAATCATCGCCGACTACTGGAAGTCTCATCCCGAGGCTGACCGCAACCATGATGGCATCCTGCAATACGCCATGATTAAGGGTGAGCCCGGACACCAAGATGCTGAAACACGCACGCAGTACTCCATTAAAGCCATCGAGGACGCTGGCATCAAAGTAGAAAAAGTCGCTGAAGATACCGCAATGTGGGTTCGTGTAAAGGCCCAGGAAAAAATGGCTGAGTTCCTTTCCGCTAAAGGCGATGCCATTGAAGCAGTTCTTGCCAACAATGATGACATGGCACTGGGAGCTATCGATGCATTGAAGGCTGCGGGCTACTTTAAGAACAACAAGTTTATGCCGGTTGTCGGGGTAGATGCGACCGCTCCTGCTGTCCAAGCGCTGAAAGATGGAACACTGGTAGGTACGGTCCTAAATAATGCGAAATTTCAAGGTATGGCTATCCTTGAGCTGGCTAATGTTCTTGCCGAGGGTGAGATTCCGACCAAGGAAAACACTGGCTACGACATCGTGGACAATCAATACGTCTGGATCTCTTACAAAAAGGTTACCAAGGAGAACATTAATGACGTGGAGTAGATTGTAATGATTCAAGCAAGGGGGACAAGCCCCTGATGGGTGCATGGCATTGTCTTTGGTGCCAACTCCTTGTCCTTTGAGGCCTAATACCCCCTAACACCTAGCGCAGTTCCGATACGTACCTCTTGTTAAAATATTAATAACCTCTAAAGCTGCTCATAGTTAAGCAGCTTTAGAGGTTTTCTTATTACAGCCTCATAACTTTACAATGGCAAGCCTTCCTCCAGCTTGGACAAGGCTTCATCCAGAACTTTGGCAAAATCAGCATCAGGATTCTCTGCATAGTACAGCATCACAGAAATATTCACACCTATTACTGCACCAGCAAAGGTACGCAAAGCAATGCTATCCGGTTCACATCCAGAACGCTTTGCTACCATTTCCATAATCATCTGCATCATCTGAGTCAGATTATTGAGCGTTGCTGCCCGGAGTTCTGGAACCGTCATGATAATCTGATTGCGCTCACTCATCGTTTTTAGCTCATCCTCGGACATATCCGCGGTCGCCGAAACCATAGCTTTACGCAAAGCCTGTAATGGACTGAGATGAGCAGGCTGTTCTTCAAAAGCAGCAATGAGCACCGGATCGTAGTTATCACTAATCAACACGTCCTCTTTGGTCGAAAAGTAGCGGAAAAAGGTACTGTAGGAAATCTCTGCTGCTTCCGCTATCTGCTCCACGGTGGTTGCTTTATAGCCTATCTCACGAAAAAGTCGCAACGCATGCATTTGTACCATTGCCATCGTCTTTGCCTTCTTACGCTCTCGTAGACCATTGCCCCGTTGCTCCTCTGATGACACCTTGCTCACTCTCCAATGTTTGAATACTTGGTTTCCGGCTCACTCTTAGCAACTGTTCGCTGTTGCAGGAAAACTAAGGTTAATGCAATTCCAACAATAGCCATACCGCCGCACACCCATAGCACGACGTTCATTCCATGAATGAAAGCAGAACGCACTGAGTCAAGCAACTGCGTCGAGTTGACCTGACGTGCCACTGCTGCGCCAGCTGAAACGTTTCGCTTCACCGCTTCTGCAACCTCGCTTGGTAATTTCACTGTATCTAGTGTAGCACGATATCTTGTGCTAAGCACGGTACCCAGAATTGCTACTCCCATTGTTCCACCCACTTGTCGCAGCGCCATGATGAGTGCTGAACCCACTCCGCTCTGGTCGGTGGAAAGTGGCGACATTGCTGCATCCATAGCAGCGGGCAGTGCAATCCCAATGCCTAGTCCAACCACAGTTAACCACATTGAAGTGAATCCATACCCGCTATTTGCACCTGTCTGGGCTCCGATGACCAACCCAACTCCAAGCGCAAAGAAACCGAGCATAATGGTTTTTCTTCCTCCAAACCGGAGTTGAAAAAAATCGGCTAGTTGCGATCCAATCAGGAGACCGCCTACAAGCGGCAATAAACGCAAGCCAGCGCTTAATGCATCAGCGCCTTCGACAGCCTGGAAATATTGCGGAGTCACAAATAGTACACCATACATGGAGAAAGAGAGAAGCGTAGCTAGAATTGTACCCCAGGTAAAGCTTGGCGAACGAAACAATGAAGGGTCAATGAGCGGTTGACTGTTATGCCGCTCCCATACGATAAAGACCGCAAGGGCTAGGAAACCGGCAATAATCATAGACAGAGTTACGGAACTTCCCCAGCCTTTCTCACCCACCTCAATTACACCATAGGTCACACCAACGAGTCCAAAGCTGGATGACAATATACCAATAAAGTCTACACGCCCACTCCTTTCATTTCGGGACTCGGGCAGCAGCCATGTAACTGCGAATAAAGCGACGAGCACAAGTGGAACGTTAATTAAGAAAACAGAACCCCACCAGTAATTATCTAGTAGCCAACCGCCAACAATAGGTCCTAGCGGAATGCCGAAGGCATTAGCCATCATCCATACCGCTATTGCCCTCGGCCGCTCCTTCTCAGAGAACAATACCGGAATAATGGACATTGACAATGGCACCAGGAGAGCTGCTCCCAAACCAAGAATAGCTCGTCCAGTTATCAACTCCCACGTTGAACCCGAATATGCGCACATTACCGAGGCTGCACCAAACACAATTAGTCCCGTGATGAGTATCTTTTTGCGTCCTAAGCGATCACCAAGCAATCCTGCAGGAAGTAGGGCTGCAGCGAAAAGAAGGTTGTATGCATCAGCAAACCATTGAAGCTGACCATTGGTTGCTTGCAAATCTCTAGCCAAGATCGGTAAAGCCAGATTAAGGATAGTCATGTCTAAGCTGACTGCGAGAATGCCGATGGCAAGTGCGCCTAACACCCACCATTTTCGATTTCCTTGAACATTCACTTTAATTGCTCCTTTCAAATTTCAAACAGATTTAGTTCAAATAATGTGATACATAATGTCAATAGAATAAAGG
>JAIMBU010000319.1 GCA_023511325.1 Gorillibacterium sp. | reverse complement strand
TTTCAAAAAAGTAGAAAAGATGTGGATTGGGCGCAAGTAACCAACCTATTGAATGGTTTTGGCTTAACGGATTTCACACCCGTTCAAACGAAAATCGCTTTCGAGAATAGTGCTGTGAATGTATTTGTCTTAGATGGAAGCAAGGTCATTGGTTGTGGCCGGGCTTTGTCTGATGGTATTTCTCAAGCCGCTATTTATAACATTGCTGTGGATGAATCGTATCATCATCATGGTTTGGGTAAAAAAATCATTTCTCTGATTTTGGCAGAAACGGCTAATTGTAATGTCGTTCTGTATACCCATCCCGATACGATTTCTTGGTATGAGGAACAGGGATTTAGAAAGATGAAAACAGGAATGGCGATGTATCATCCAGCTCATATTGAGGCAATGATAAAAATGGACTTTATTTAAATAGAAGTGAAAGTCTAAAGAGAATAAAGCGAATCCATGTTAACTTAGGTTTACTTGCAGTCTGGTGTCAACGACTCCGGACTGTTCCAATGATAACTCCAAACCCAATTTCACCTTTGGGTTTGGAGTTATTTTTTATGCCAGGTCTTATGGAAGAATAACGTATTCCTCTACTTACATTGACTAGCATTTGCAAGCTGACTATAATTACTAACAGTATTAGCATTATAAAATGAGAGGATCAAATATGGACTTTGAGGCAAAAGCAGAAGAGCTGCTGCAACGGTTGGAAGCCATGTCACGGAACACACCACAAAAGATGGTTAACGAGCTTTCCAAAGGGGAGATATTTCTTCTGAATTATTTGCTTTCCTGTGATGGCGTAGCAAGATCTAGTGCCATGAGTGATGCCATGCAGACAAGCACGGCGCGGATTGCAGCGGCGGTGAACAGTATGGAGCGCAAAGGGTGGGTCTATCGGCAAAGCGATAGGGCTGACCAACGGAAAACGCTGGTTCATCTGACCCCGGCAGGGCAGCAGCATATTCTGGCTTGTCGCGAGCTTGCCCGTAGTGCTCTGAAAGAACTGCTCACTGAGCTGGGCGAAGGGGATACCACTGAATACCTGCGCATTACTGGCAGAATGGCTCAGATCGCCAGTCGGTTGCAGGAGAGATATTGAAACGTTTGTTATATAATCGTCGTATTGTGTAGTTAAGAGAGGATACGTGAAAAATGAAAGAACGTTTGCGCCAGTTTATGCTAGGCCGCTATGGGTTGGATCAGTTAGGACAACTTCTGACTATTGTTTCTATTGTTTTCCTATTATTGGGTAACTTTTTCTCGCCTTTGCTAATGTATATCGGGCTTGCCCTGTTTGTTTATGGGTATTTTCGGATATTAAGCCGCAACATTCAGAAGCGTAGCCAAGAGAACAATGCTTATAACACTTTTCGTTATCGGATTACTGGGTGGTTTTCAACAAGAAGCAAACAGTTTTCCCAGCGAAAAGACTATCGGTTTTACCGCTGTCCTACCTGTCATCAGAGCTTACGCGTGCCAAAGGGAAAAGGAAATATTTCAATAACTTGCTCCAAATGTCACAACCAATTTGTCAGAAAGAGTTGAATTTATGTTTGGATACATCACAATGAATCCCGATCAGCTGCAGGAAGCGGAAAAAGAGCGGTATCAGGCGGTTTACTGCGGACTATGCAGGAAGCTGGATGAGCAGCATGGCAAGATGGGGCGTTCGACCCTTACCTACGATATGACCTTTTTGAGCATGCTGCTCTCCTCGCTATATGTACCGGAAGAAACCTTAGGTAGCCAGCGTTGCCTGGTTCATCCTGCGACCAAGCGTCCCTATGTTACAACCTCCATCACCGAATATGCGGCAGATATGAATGTAGTACTTGCCTACTATAAATCTTTGGATGATTGGAATGACGATCACAGTCTTGCTGCACTGGGGATCGTTAAGCTGTTGGAGAAGAATAAGCAGCAGGTACAGGCCAGATGGCCTCGTCAGTGCGGTATAATAGAAGATTGTCTCAAGAAGTTAGGACAGATGGAGCAGATGGACGAGCTAAATCCGGACTTGCCAGCCAATTGTTTTGGAGTTCTCATGGGGGAGTTGTTTGTGCAACAGGAGGACGAATGGGCGGACTCCCTTCGCCGAATGGGTGCCGCGTTGGGACGGTTCGTCTATATCATGGACGCCAGCATGGACCTGGTTTCCGACCTCAAACACAATCAGTATAATCCGCTGGTTGCTCAGATGAATACCGATTTTACCCTGATGTTAACCATGCTAATCGGCGAATGTACCGCTGAATTTGAAAAACTGCCGTTGCAGCGAGATATGCCTATTCTGCGCAATATTTTGTATTCTGGCGTATGGGCTAAATATAAGCCAAGAAAAAAAGAGGTGTAAACCGTCATGACCGATCCTTATGCAATACTGGAAACCAACTCCTCCGTGTCTGATGACGAGGTGAAACAAGCTTACCGCAAATTGGCCAAAAAATATCATCCCGATTTAAATCCAGACAATCCGGTAGCTGAACGTAAAATGCAGGAGATTAACTCCGCCTATGAACAGATCAAAACGGCAAGGCAGGGTGGCCCTTCGATCCAGCAACAGCAGCAACAGCGAGCTGGTGGCGCCGCTCCGGGTCAGGGGCATTCTGGTCAGGGACAAAACCCATTTGGGGAGGGAGACCCCTTTGGACCGGGGGGTATGTTTTGGGAATTTAGAGACATTTTCCAAGGGGGCCAGCAACGGCAGAGACAGCAAAGCACAAGATCACCACGCATGCAGGCGGTATATAGTTTCATTGCAAACCGCCAGTATCCAGCGGCGCTTCAAGTCCTTTCCGAAATGATTGAGCGAGATGCTGAATGGTTTTTTCTCAGTGCAATCGCCAGCGCAGGTACGGGAAATCGGCTCACCGCATTAACCCATGCGCAGGAAGCAACTCGGTTAGATCCTGGCAACGAAGAATATCAGTCCTTATTTCAGCAATTCCAGCAGGGGATTTTCACCTATCGCCAAGCAGGACAAGGTTATGGGTTCAACATGAATACGGTTAGCAAGACCATAATACAACTATGTGTGGCACAGATCTGCTGCATGTTATGTTGTCGTCCCTGTGGCTAAGAATAATCAAATTTAATTAAATGATTCTATCTCTTCGGGTCGAATTTCCCGCAGCTTGCTTGCTGCGAACACATTCGTTTGGAGGAGAGATCCCCCGCAGCTTGCTGTGGGGAGAATTCATTAATGGAGGAAACATAACATATGGGTAAAGTAATTGGAATCGATCTGGGTACGACCAACTCTTGTGTCGCTGTAATGGAGGGGGGCAAAGCGGTTATTATCACTAACGCAGAGGGAGGACGCACCACTCCTTCCGTTGTTGCATTTTCCAAAACGGGTGATCGCTTGATTGGACAGATTGCCATGCGACAAGCCGTCACCAATAGTGAACGTACCATCAGCTCGATCAAGCGGGAGATGGGTACTGACTATAAGGTTAAAATTGATGGGAAAGCCTATACGCCCCCGGAGATTTCCGCGATGATTTTGAAAAAGCTGAAAACCGATGCCGAAGCCTTTTTAGGAGAAACAGTCACCGATGCAGTCATTACCGTTCCGGCTTATTTTACTGATGCCCAACGTCAGGCCACCAAGGATGCAGGCCGCATTGCTGGACTAGAGGTTCTACGGATTATCAACGAACCTACCGCAGCCGCTGTCGCATATGGGGTCGATAAGGAGCAATCCCAGAAGATTATGGTCTATGATCTGGGTGGCGGCACCTTTGACGTATCGATTCTTGAAATCAACAACGGTGTGATTGAAGTGTTAGCCACTGCCGGTAATAATCGCCTTGGCGGAGATGACTTTGACCAGTGTATCGTGGAATATCTGCTCCAGGAATTCAAACGGGAACACAACGTTAATCTCTCCGCTCAGCCGGTTGCTTGGGAGCGACTGAAGGAGGCTGCGGAGAACGCGAAGATTGAACTGTCCACCTCTACCAGCACACAGATCAATCTTCCGTATCTTGCCGAAGCGAAGGGTACTCCCATTCACATGGAAATAACACTGACCAGAGCTAAATTCAATGAACTGACCGCTCATCTGGTCAAGGCAACAATGATTCCCGTGAAACAGGCACTGGAGGATGCCCATCTGAGTGCCGACAGCTTGGGAAAGGTGCTTCTGGTTGGTGGCTCCAGCCGAATTCCCGCTGTACAGGATACCGTAAAAAGCATTACCGGCAAAGAAGGCTTTAAGGGAATCAACCCCGACGAATGTGTGGCAGTGGGCGCCGCCTTGCAGGGTGGTGTACTGATCGGCACGGTAAAAGGCCTTCTGCTTTTGGATGTCACGCCTTTGTCCTTGGGTATTGAAACCATGGGTGGCATGTTTACTCGCGTCATTGAACGCAACACGACCATTCCTATCTCCAAAAGCCAGATTTTCTCCACAGCGCAGAGCTTTCAGACTACGGTGGAGATCCATGTTTTGCAGGGAGAGCGGCCGATGGCAAAACAAAATAAGACCTTGGGCAAATTTAAGCTGAAGGGGATTCAGCGAGCTATGCGGGGGGTTCCGCAGATTGAGGTCACCTTCACGATCGATGCCAATGGCATCGTCAATGTAGGTGCCAAGGATCTGGGTACTGGTAAGCAACAGGAGATTACCCTAACCGACTCCTCTAACATGAGTGATACCGATATTCAGCAAGCCATTCGTGATGCTGAGCGATACTCTACGGAGGATAGCAAGTTCCGCGATGAAGCGGACACTCGCAATCGCGCGGATCAGCTGATTATTAGAGCGGAATCGATGCTAAAGAAGAAATTGGGCAAAGAAGAGAAAGCGAAGCTGACCGAGCCACTGAAGGAAATTAAAAAGGCTCTGCGCGGCAAGGACAACAACACTCTTATCGCAGCTAGTGAACGTCTTGAGCAAGTGCTTGCCCAATTCTACCCAAGCGAGGATGAATCAGGAC